>CAMLCX010000265.1 GCA_946478635.1 uncultured Pseudomonadota bacterium | reverse complement strand
GGCCAAAGGTCTCACCGTACCAGGAGCGGGCCTGGTCGAGATCGGTGACCTCGATTCGCACGTGACTGATCCGGCGCAGCGGAATCGCGCCCTGCTGCTGCGGCAATTCCGACGGCACTTTTCGAACACAGAGCTCCACTGTGTTGCCGTCGGGGTCGAGGGCAAATAACGATTCCTTGATCGGGCTCGCGGCTGGATAATCGGCGAATCGCTCGCAGCGAATCTTTTGCCTCTCTGCTTCAGCCGCAGCCGCTGAAAGATTCTCGGCCGCGACCTCGAAGCCCCAAACCACGCCTTCAAGAGGGCGCGCCGGCGCGGGAGATAGACGGAAATCTTGCAAGGCGAGACCAAAACCGGAGTGGTTGGCCACTGTAAAGAAAACGATCATCGGCACTTCGCGGTTGAGGCCGCGGGCGTTCAAGTTGGCGTGAAAACCGAGTTTCGCGCCCATGAACGTCGACCAGAAACGGAACGCCCGGCCGAGATCGTTGGACGGCAGGACGCCGTGGTCGATGCGCTCGAGAGCGACGCCGATATTTTCATTGGACATGTAATCGTCTCCTGTTTCGCCTCTATATATCAGGACCCCGAGTCAAACAAGTTGGGCTGGCGCAACGGCTGCTTGCGCAGGACGCGCCGAGAGGTTATGCCAATGAAAATTATGAAGCTTCGAAGATTGGCCGCTGCACTCGCGGCGCTGCTCGGCGTTTGGACACTACCGTGTGGCGCGCAAAGCCCGAAGGCTGAAAATATTCGCGTCTCGTTTGCGAGTTTCGGCGCGATTTATTATCCGCATTTCATCGCCAGGGAATTGGGTTTCTATCAGGATGAAGGATTGAACATCGAGATCATTGCCATGCCCGGCGGCCTGGCGACCCAGGCGCTGGTGGCCGGTGACCTTCATTTCAGCACCTCCTCCGGTTCCTCGCTCAACGCCAGCCTGCGCGGCATCAAGCTCAAGGTCGTCTACGTGAATCTCGATCGGCCGCTGTATCGTTTGTGGAGCTGGCGCGACGAAATTCGCAGAGTTGCCGAGCTGCGCGGCAGGGGGATCGGCGTGGCGTCGCGCGGCGACACCATGGAGGGGGCGGCCAATCTGCTGCTGCGCAAACACGGCATGGATCCGGTGAGAGACGTAATTTGGATCGCTCTCGGGACTTCCGGGCGCCTCACTTCGCTCCTCACGCGCAACGTGGATTCGGTTGTGCTCGGTTTCGCTGACTCTCATTTGCTGCAGACGCGCGGGCATCCGGTTCACGAAGTGGCCAATATCGGCAGGGAGATAAAAATGCTCTACACCGGCCTGGCGACGTCGGAAGAGCTGCTCGTCAAACGGCCGGATCTCACGCGGCGCTTTCTCCGTGCCACGGTCAAGGGGCGTGAGTTTCTGAAACGAAACAAAACCCAGTCCCTGGCGCTGGGGAAAAAGTACGATCGCTCGCCGGACGATGTGCGCAGCGCGGATTATGACGCCACCATGGAGATGATGACTCAGGACGGCACGGAAGATCTGGAAACGCAAAAGTCCGACATCGACATCGGCCGGCGCGCGTTGGGAATTCAGAAGGACGTAGCGCCCCAAGAGGTGTTCGATTTCCGGCTGGTGCGGGAAGTCTACAAGGAGCTGCGCGAGACGGACCTCGATCGGGCGAGGAATAAGTAGTCAGTGGTTAGTCGACAGAGGGGGCTGGCACGTCCTCGGCGACTTCGGCATAGAACGAGGGGTTGTAACTGAAGATGGATATCGGCTTGTTGTTGCATACGCGGCAGATCGTTCGCCAGGAGGACGCGGCGAATAATTTCGAACAGCTCTGGTCCGACGCGGCTCAGGCGGAAGAGCTGGGGTTCGACCATATCTGGTTGGGTGACAGCGTCACGGTGTTGGAGAAAGCGCGCGGCGATTGTCTCACCACGATGGCGGCTCTGGCGGCGCGCACGAACAGTATTCGCATTGGCGCCGTTCCCATGCTCCCGGCGCTGCGGAATCCGGTGTTGCTGGCCCACTCCCTCGCCACGCTGGATGTCATCTCGAAAGGCCGGATTATTCTCGGCGTCAGCGTCGGGCCCACGCGAGACTACATTCAACGCCAGTTCGCCGCCTGCGGCGTGCCGCCCCAGGAGAAGGCCGGGCGACTGGGAGAGTCCATCGAGATCATGCGCTGGCTGTGGAGCGAGAAATCGATAGACTACAATGGCCGTTATTACAAATTGAACGATGTCGGAATCTTGCCTCATCCGGCGCAAAAGCCCGGGATACCAATCTGGATTGCGGCGGACCGAAACGAGAACGGTTTCAAACGGGTCGGGCGGCTGGGCGACGGCTGGGTCACACTGGCGCCGACGCTGGAGCGGTTCGCCGCGGCGCGCGCCAAGATCGATCAATATGCTGGTGAGCACGGCCGCGCCGGAAAGTGTCCGGTAAGCGCCCTCTACGCGACGTTCAATATTCAAAGCGACGGCGAGCGCGCGCGACGCGAAGGTTGGCAGTGGATGGAGCGATTTTTCCAGCAACCCAAAGAAAAAATCAGTTACCACTTCACCATTTTCGGCACGCCGGCGGAATGCGTGAGCCTGTTAAAAGGATATGCCGAAGCCGGACTGACGGCGATCATCGCGCGCATCGCTTCGGATGATCCGCGCGGCCAGGCGCGGCTCTTGTTGAACGAAATCAAACCGCAACTGTCGAGGTGATATGGAACCGCTGCGCCTCACTCTGTCCTGCAACGAATACGATCGAACGCGCTTTCTGGTCGACGGTACCGTAAAGGCGGAAGGCATCGAGTTGGCTATCGTCTCGCTGCCATCGGAAGAGCGCCACCGGCGGTTTTCGCGCGATCTCGAATTCGATGTCTGTGAGCTTCAGATGGGCGTGTTTCTCGGCTGGATGGGCCGCGGCGCGCCGTTCACGGCGATTCCGGTGTTTCCACACCGCAAATTCTGCCACGGCAACGTGCTCATTGGCTCGACGAGCGGCATCGAAAAGCCCGAGGATTTTGCCGGTAAGACTATCGGCATGCGCGCTCATTTCAACCCGGTGTCGCTGTGGATGCGCGGCATTCTTCAGGAACATTACGGCGTGCCGGCGCGCTCGCTGCGCATTCGCACCAATCAGCAGGAGCAAGTTCCCGGCTGGGAGCCGCCGGAGTGGATGGAATACGAGCGCTTGCCGAGAGGGCAAAAGATCGAAGACGTTTTGCCGCACGGCGCCATCGACGCCTGCATGCTGCCGGAAATCACCCAAAAGCACACGCGTCAAATTCCCAGAGTACGCCGCCTTTGGCCGAATTTCCGCGAGATCGAAAAAGAATATTATCTCCGCACGAAAATTTTTCCGATCCGCCATGTCGTCGTCGTGAAAAACTCCATCCTGGAGCGACATCCTTGGGCGGCCAAAAGTCTCGTCGATGCTTTCACCAAAGCAAAGGAGATTGGGATCAAACACGTGAGCGACACGCGCCGGTCCTTCCTCGCCTGGTACGGCGCCGAGCTGGAGGAGGAGAGAGATCTCTTCGGCGAAGATGCCTGGCCTTACAATATTAAGGACAACCGGGTTGTTCTGGAAACGATGATCCGTTACGCGGAGATGGTGGGGGTGACGGATCGCAGACTGGATATTAAAGATCTGTTTGTTGAGAGCGCGCTGGCGGACGAAGCGGGGTTATGAGAATCCATCCCTCACGTTTTGTCATCCCGAACGTATGTGAGGGATCTGGATTTCTCGCTTCGCTCGAAATGACACTGGGGAAGGATGAGTTGAGCTTTAGCGATACCCGTCGTTCCCCACGGTGGGTATCGGCGCTGCGCGCCTCCACCCACCCTACAATCTCATTTCGTAGTATCGTTAATCTTGAGAGGCTGTTTGTCTTCTTCGGCGCCTTTGCGGGCCCACTCCGGGCGGAAGCGGTCGTCGGTGACGCCGGCGACGGTGTAGCCGCCGTCGACGTAAAGGATCGTTCCCGTCACATAACTGGAGCCCTCGGAAGCGAGAAAAACGCAGGGCTCGACCATGTCTTCGGCAGTTTCCGTCCGTCCCAGCGGCAGCCTGCGGACTCGCTCTAGGACGCCAGCATTGTAAGGCTTGCGCGCGGTGTTGCCGCGCGCGACCGCATTTACGTTGATGCCATAAAATCCCAGCGCGTGCGCCGCGGCGCGGGTGAGTCCGTTGACCCCGCCGCGATCGGCCGTCCACGACGCCGCCTGGCCGGGACCGAGCACGCCGACGATGGAACTGAGGTTGATGATCTTACCGCGGCGCCGCTTCACCATCTGCCGCGCCACCGCCTGGCAGGTAAGAAAGTAACTCTTCACGCCCCGGCTGAGCGAATCGTCGAAGTCTTCTTCCTTGAAATTCAAAAACTCCTGGTTGTGCGAAGCCATGGTCGTGTTGACCAGGATGTCGATGCGCCCGAAGGCGGCGATGACTTGCTGCACCATCGCCTCGACTTCGGCACCTTTACGCAGGTCGGTGGCAATCGCCAGCGCGCGCCGGCCTTTTTGCCGCACTTTTTCCGCCGCGATATCTGCATCGGCCTGCTTGAAATCCACGCAGGCGACGTCGCACCCTTCGACCGCAAAACCCGGCACGATGGCCGAGCCGAACTCGCCGTTGCAACCGGTGACGATAGCTATTTTCCCTTCGAGCTTCATGGCCTCATCGAGCGGGCTGCCAGCCCGCGGCTTTTAGCTGCGCGTAGTTTTTTCTGGTAATGCTGTAATCAAACACGGCCGATATGCTCGGCACACTCGCCGCTTTGGTCAGCTCTGCGCGGGTGGCGACTTCCTCTCGCAGAACATCATCGGGCAGCGACCCGTCCTCGGTCATGCTCGCTTTGGTCACGTCGTAATCGACCTTAATGGCGTCCAGAGAAGAAGGATCACGCTTGCTGATCAGCGCGACGGTCTCTTCGCGGTAACGCCGGGCAAACTCTCGTCCCTTCGCCAGGCCGCGCAGGAATCGCTCCACCAGCTGCGGATTTTCCGACAAGAGCCTGTTGGAGACCGAAACGCCGTTCCACACGAGCTGAATTTCCTTGCCCAAGTCAGCCAGGATCACGTGCTTCTGGTCTTTCAAAACCACCATGTCCCGCGGCACCAGCGGGGCGGCGTCGATGGCGCCGGTGCGAAGGGCGGGGAAACGGACCTCGTTTCGCCCGACGGCGATGAACAGCACGGACGACGGGTTCACGCCCATTTTTTTAAGATAGAGCATCGTCGATAGATGGCCGGTATCGCCGAAGCTGTTGATGGCGATTTTTTTCCCGATCAAGTCTTTGGCTGAAGTGATTTCCGGTTTGACCGCCACCAAGGTGTAGCTCGGCCGGGAAAGGTTGGTGTAGACGATCTTGAGCGGGCCGCCGCGCACGGCCGCGCTCAGCGATGAGCTCGCCGAGCTGCTGAATTGAAATTGTCCCGACAAAAGACCGGGAGTCGCCACACCGCCTGGAGCGCGAATCACTTCTATGGTCAGTCCCTCCTCGCGCAGATAGCCTTTGTCCATGGCGCAGATATGGTCCATGTAAGCAGCGCTCAGCGTGGCGTAGGAAACCCGGATGCTCTCGGGCGCGGCGGCGAAGGCTTGGCCGGCGAGCAAAAGACAGCAGTAAATTATGCTGCCTATACCCATCGAAAAGTTTTGCCGCTTGTTCTTGTGTTGGCTTTTCCGAAAATCTCCCCTTCCCCTCTTTTTCAAAGAGGGGTTGGATCCGATGGAGAAAATCCCCCTTTGAAAAAGGGGGATACAGGGGGATTTGCACTTCGACTGAGCTGCTGCCATCGCCACGAATTAAACCTATTCTGCGTCAACCCCGATTACGCGTAAAGTTGTCCGGCTCGTTTGGCGCGCTCCAAAAATTCATCCGCCAACCGCACTGGCTTCCGGGTGTAAAGAATGATGCGGATCGTCGCCATGTCGCCGATGTTGCGGTGCGAGGTGCCCGGCGGGATCAATAAAAAATCGCCGGTATCGAGCATGTACTCGCCCTGGTTGGTAAGCGTCGCGCGCCGGCCGGAAAGTTGAAAGGCGACCTCGTCCTGACCGAACCCCCGGTGATAGATGCGCTGCGCGTCGGAACGGTGCGTGGTTTCGATCATGATGTCGGCGTTTTCCACCAGCTCGAAATGCTTGCCGCCCGAGCCGCCTTCCTCGACCTTGTCGAGCACGGTCGTCGGTTTGAGCAGCGTACATTGTTTATTCGGGATGACGCTTTCCTTGACGGGATAGGTTTGAGCGATCTGAACCGCGTTGCGTGTATACACGACCAGCCGCGTGGTCGGGCCGTCGCCGGCATTCTCGTGATTGATGTTCGGCGGCACGACCAGAACATCGCCCTCGGCCAGTTCGAAGTCGCCCTCGGTCGTCTTGGTGACGCGTTTGTTTTGCACCTGGATCTGGGTTTCGCAAAACCCCGCCGGCCGGCGGCCATGCGCGCCCTTCGAGGAACGGCAGTGCATCAGTTCGATGCGCACGTCGTCGTTCATGAAGATCGGGATCTGTTTGGTGTCGCCGTCGCCTGGGAGATCCTTTTTCAGTAAATTCAACGGCGCGATCAACTGGCAGGGCCGGTCGAATTTATCCTTGCAGCCGATGATGTCGACTTCTTCGTCGACTTCTTTCCAAACGCGCTCGGTCTTGGGACCGATATTGCCGATAAATGACAGCGTGTTCACTTCCTTGAATTTGGTTCCCATAGAATCGCCCTCTTTGGGTACTTTGAATCGCTGCGGGTCATATTCTCCGCAGCTTGCTGCGTTAAGTTGATTTCTTTCCGAAGACCGTCATTCCCGCATGT
>CAMLCX010000264.1 GCA_946478635.1 uncultured Pseudomonadota bacterium | reverse complement strand
CCATGACATTCAGCTCCGTCTCGGTGATTGCCAACGCGTTGCGCTTGCGCCGAGTACGGCTATGAAGTTAAGTCTTGCCCATATTGTCAATTAGGAGGCAGCGTTCAAGCTTTGAATTTGGACGGAAATCGCTGCCGATGCTCTAAGCTTGCAGTTCCCAAACGTATCGAAGCGTACTTCATCCGATTTTTCACCATATGCCTTGACAGGGATGTGTTATATAGATGGTGCAATTGATTGTTCTCGTCGATATTACACGCTCGATTGCAGGGAACTTCTCCTGTGCAACAACTTTCGAACTCTCACGAAAATCCAATATCTCCTGCGCACGCGGGCACCCGTGCAAGCGGATTTATCGGACGACTCACGAGCCTACGCGCCCTCACCGGTTATTTTCTCAAGCTGGGAACTATTGGTTTTGGTGGGCCGGTTGCGTTAGTCGGCTTCATGCACAGAGATCTCGTCGAACGACGAAGTTGGATTACGGAAGATACTTACAAACTCTCCTTAGCGCTCGCGCAGATCATGCCGGGACCGCTGGCCGCCCAAACGGCCATTGCCATCGGCTATTTTGAAGGTGGCGTCCTCGGGGCAACCCTGGTCGGTCTCGCATTCATCCTGCCGTCGTTTTTAATGGTCATTGCGATTTCTTTGGCGTACGTCACCTATGGTGGCCTATGGTGGATGCAGGCGCTTTTCTATGCGATCGGCGCCACAGTTATTGCCATCATCGCTATCGCCGCGTATAAACTATCCCGCAGCACAAACAAACGCGATCCGCTCCTGTGGGGAATTTTTATAACGCTTGCTGCCGTAACCGTCTGGGCTCAAGCCGAGCTGGCCGAATTTTTTATTATCGCAGGTTTGGCCGTGTTATTTGTTCGCGCGTGGCCAGGCTGGAAGCCAGGATTGCTCATGGCATTGGCTGGCGTATTGTTGGGCGCCGCGATCTGGCTGTTTGAAGCTTGGGTTCGACAAGCCGGAACTGCCGGCGATTCCCATGACATACTGACTCAGATCTTGCTATTTTTTACAAAAGCCGGTGCATTTGTGTTTGGCAGCGGACTCGCGATCATTCCATTTTTGCAACAAGGCGTGGTGCAGCAATTTGGCTGGCTTACTGAACACCAGTTCTTGGACGCGGTTGCCGTCGCCATGATCACTCCCGGTCCTGTCGTCATTACGGTCGCCTTCATCGGTTTTATTGTTGCCGGCCTGGCTGGAGCCGTTATGGCCTCGATTGGTATTTTCTTGCCGGTCTATTTATTTACTATCATTCCGGCGCCGTGGTTTAGACGCCATCGCGACAACCCGCAGCTCAAAGCCTTCGTCGATGGTGCTACCGCCGCGGCAACTGGAGCGATTACCGGAGCCGTAATCGTGCTGGGAGCGCGAGCCCTCGTCGATGTGCCCACCGCGTTAATTGCACTCGTAAGCCTTGGCGTACTTTGGCGGTTTAAACTCTCCGAGCCGGTGCTGGTGACGATTTCAGGGCTTGTGGGTTTGCTGCTTTGGCCATTACTACGATCTGTTTAAAGAAACCCAAGATCTTTGGAGGTCATTCATGAAATGGGTGACAAGAGCTCGACCCAAGGTGGACCGTGTGGCGTGTCCGTGGTTGATCAAGCGCTTCGTTGATCCCGAAGCAGAAATACTCTACGTGCCATCGGAGGAGGTCATGACGGTTGCCGATAGAGACGGCGCGATCCCTTTTGATGTAAGCAACGTCGAGCTGGGACATCACGGTTCTCAATGTAGCTTCGATGCCATTCTGAACAAATACAATCTTCGCGATCCTGCCTTAGTCCGGCTCGCAGTGATTGTCCGCGGCGCCGACACGGATGCCAAGGACCTCGCCTTGGAATCGCGTGGGCTGGAGGCAATCGCTGAAGGTTTCCGCCTCGCCTATGACAACGACGACGAGTTACTCGACCATGAAATGCCGGTCTATGACGCGCTGTATGCATACTGCCGGGAAGTCATCCGGCGAGAAGGCGCTTGATTCGCCAGCTTAGCTTCAACAATTTGACGGTCAAAGCGAGACGACGATGTCGGTCATGACGCGTCGAGAACGGTTAGGCACGTTGTTTGAGGCAGCAGCCTGGTAAGCGCGCGATTGCGACATTGTCTCTTTAAGTATTCGTGGCGAGTTCCGATTTCCGACTACGCCTCACCGCCCTTTGTTAAATATCTCGTTGAAGCGCGCGACCGTGTCGTTGTAGCTCTCGATCATCCCTTCCGGGCGTGCCGGATAGAGATTCAATCCTTTTGTAAGCGTCGGCGGATCAGGCAAGACTTCCGGGCGTGCCGGGATTCGGCGCAAGCCGCGCAGCAAACTCTGCCCCTCGTTCGACAGCGCAAAATCGACGAACAGTTTGGCCGCGTTTGGATGGGGAGTTTTTTCCGGTATCGCAATGGCGTTGATCGCCGTAATGGTCGGCCCTTTAAATCTCACCCAATCGATCGGTGCGCCGTTCGCCTTCATCCGCTCGACGCGGTTCGAGTAGACCACCGTCGCCAACGCGACCTCACCGGCCGCCACGAGCTGCGCCAGGAGCGTGTGGCCGGCGCGCATCTGGAGATTTTGACCGGCAAGTTTTTTCATGTAGTCCAGGCCTTTGTCTCGACCCAAAATCTGCATCCAGTGATAAAACCACTGATACTCCTCGGTTTCCAAAGCAATCCATCCCCTCCATTTGGGATTGAGAAGATCGTTGTAACTCGTCGGCGCGTCCTTTGGCGCCACGAGCCGCGTGTTGTAGCCGATGACGTAGGGAATTTGGTAGAGAGCTGTCCAGTATCCCTGCGGATCTTTGAAACCGTCTCGATAAGCGCCCGCTTCTTCGGAAACATATTGCGCCAGTAACTTTAGGTTCCTCAGTTGATAGACTTGAACGATGCTTGCCTGAAAAACGTCGGCCGTGTGGGTATTCGCGCGGTGCTCGACGAGAAAACGCGCCTGGATTTTTTCGCCGCTGGAGCGAAAGATTTCAGGTTTTATGAACGGATACTTCTTCGAGAATGCGTTTGTAAAAAGCGTCGCCTCGTCGGTCTCCATGCCGGCGTAAAGAACCAGCCGGCCTTCCTTCCTCGCGCCCTCCAGCACGCGGTCGCGCTCCGCGCTGGCGCCCATCGCTGAACCAACTGGCGGCAACATCGCTACGACAATCCATAGGAGTAAAGATCGGCGCGCACGGTGCGGATGGTTCATGGCATTCTCCTTTATCTGCTAGCCACCGCGCCAAGCATACACTCAGATAGCTTTGCCATGTCAATCAAAATTTGTCGCGCTTCGCCAATGATGCGAACTTGACAACCCAGGTTAAGCTCTCTTATGGTCGGTAACGGAATCCAATTGCAAAAGTTATCTCGACTTTGTCGATGGTGGCTATTTGCCGCTTCGAGAAAAAAACCCTCAGCGAAATGGAAATTTATCCCGTAGACATGGGGTTTGGCCGCCCGCGCTCGCAGCGTGGACGGCCAGTGCTCGCCGATGCGGAGTTGGGGAGAATCATTTTAGAGCGGGTCGCGCGGCTCTCCGAAGCTTGCGGCACACAGGTAGTATTGCGCGACGGCCGCGGCATTATTCGCGGTACTTGATGAGCGGGGAGAAGTTTTATGCCGGACTTCAAACTCATATCGGCGGACAGCCACGTTAACGAACCGCCCGCCGCCTGGGAGCGCGTGCAGAAGGCATGGGGCGAACGCGCGCCGAAGGTCGTCAAGGATCCGGCGGGCGTGCCCAAAGGCATCTGGCTGCTCATCGACGGCTTGCCGCCGGTCGGCTTATCGCATTACTCGAAGGGCCTTGTCGTCAGCAAGCACCAAGGCATCTCCGAGGTCGAACAGGAGAAACACTTCGAAACCATCCGCTTCAACGAAACCTTCCGCTACGAAGATTACCCCGGCGGCTGGGAGCCCTCGGCGCGCATCAAGGATCAGGATGCCGACGGTATCGACGCGGAGATTCTTTTTTCCAGCGCCGTGCGCCAGCTTTACAGCATCACCGACGAGCCCTTTCAGCGCGCTATCTTTCACTCTTACAACAACTGGCTCCATGAATTTTGCAGTTTCAGTCCGAAGAGGCTCATCGGCCTGGCGACTCTGTCGATCTTGGATATCGAACACACGGTGGCGGACATTGAGGGCTACGCAAAGCGCGGTTTTCGCGGCGTGCAGATTCCTACACGAATCAGGGACAGCGGCTACTACGAACCCAGATTCGAACCCATGTGGGCGGCGCTGGAAGAAAGCGGCATGGTCGTCAATGTGCACACGAGCGCTACCCAGGGCGTCGCGCGCACGCATTACGAGGGGCCGCGCGACGTCGACCCAAAAAAACAAAGTCTCGGCTTCGCCACCAAACAAGCACCGGCACAGCAATTTCTCGGCAATCTGATTCTATCCGGAGTCTTCGACCGCCATCCCGGGCTCAAAGTCGTCTGCGCCGAGTTCGACGTCGGCTGGGTAGCCAATCTTGTGCAGCAGGTCGACTACTGGTTTGGCCGCGCCAGCACCTTCGACGCGGAGAAGAATATCAATAAACTCCCGCCCAGCGAGTATTTCAAAACAAATGCATTCTTCACCTACCAGGACGACCGCGCCGGCGTGCTCACGGCATCCGTTTACGGCGAAGATAATTTTCTTTGGGCCAGCGACTACCCGCACGGCGTTACGACATGGCCGAATTCGACGACAACCGTCGACAGAAACTGCGTCGGAGTTGATCCGACCGTCAAGCGGAAATTGAATCGCGAGAATGCCGCCAAGCTTTATCGCTTAACCGACTGATTCGAATATTCGAGGAGACTTTATGAAAATCACCATCGACAGAACCAAATGCGACGGCTACGCCAAGTGCGTCCAGGCAGCACCCAAAGTCTTTAAACTCGACGCGAAGATGATCGCCGAAGTCATCGACCCGAAAGCCGACACCGATGAAAAGATTTTGCTCACCGCGAAGATCTGCCCGACCAAGGCGATCATGCTGGATGAGGAAGAGACGGGCAAGCGAATTTTTCCGACGGAGTAATCGGGCTAATCGATTTCACGGCGCATTGTTCGGTCTCCCGCATCCAGCCAATCCCCCTTTTTTCAAAGGAGGAGAGATTTCCTCCCTTTTTAAAGGGAGGTTAGGAGGGATTTTCAGAGTGCGAACGGCGTCCCGAATGCCCGGCGTGACAATCCTCAGCAGGCAGGCTCGCACACTTGAATTTATTTCAATCGCCGTCTTTCAAGAACAACCAGAAGCCTGGCAGCAACCTTGCGGCTGCGTGTGATCGGCTTGTCCTGCGCTCGCATTCAACTCTGGCCGGGTATCTCTGATCTTGACCGTGAAAACCTCCCAGCGATTTCCATCCGGATCCGTAACCCAAATTTTGTCCTGCAGTGCGAAGCAGCAATCGACGTTCATCTCGTCTCGAGTCAGGAGTCCAGCTTCGGTAAACCGCTTCTTCGCCGCCAACACCTCAGCTGTGTCTTCGACTTGGATGCCCAGGTGATTGAGCGCGCCGCGCTCGGCGACCTGACCGGAAAGATTCAGCGTGAGGTTCAGCGCCGGCTCGGCGATATCGAACTTGGCATAGCCCGGTTTCCATTTCACCGGATCGGCGCCAAACATCGCCCGATAGAATTTCACGGACCGCTCTACGTCCGCGACATTGAGTCCCACATGCATTTTGCTCACGCTTGTCATTTTCATTTCCTCCATTTCACTCCGCTCCGGTTGATCTTCATAAGGCCTCCAACATATCTGCTTAAGCAAATATAATCTTGACAACATATATGTCAAGGCATATATAAAATGAGTGCCGACAAAACCGACCGCGCGACCCAGGACCGGCAAGCCCTATGCGCTGGAGTTGCTTTTCCGCGCTCTGGCCGACCGCACCCGGCTGCGGCTGCTCAACCTTATGGACGGTGACGAAGTCTGCGTCTGTTATCTGGTCGAAGCGTTAAACCTGACGCAACCGAAAATCTCGCGCCATCTGGCCTATCTGCGCCGCGCCGGCATTGTGGCCGCGCGGCGCGACGGCAAGTGGATGCATTATCGTCTCGCGGTTCCGCCAAATCCCCGCGCAGCGACGATTTTCGCCGCCGTACGCTCGCAGATGGCGGAGGACACTTTGCTGCAGTCCGATCGTAGCCGTCTGGTCAGGTTATGTTGCGCGCAAACGGTTTCCGCGCCTTTGAAGCGCGCGCCGAAGCCCGCGAGCGCGGTGTCGACTTAAGGGGAATTTAATTTTATGACGGCGGTTGAGTAAGCCTACATCATGGATGAAACGCGCAACGGCACTGCGCTCCGCGAGGGGAAACGCCTGGGCTTTTTTGAGCGATATCTGAGCCTGTGGGTCGCGCTCTGCATGGCCGGAGGAATGGCGCTCGGCAAGCTGCTGCCGGAGTTGACCGACGGGCTTCGACGCCTGGAGTTTGGCCACAACAGCCAGATCAACGTCCCGATCGCAGTCCTTATCTGGTTCATGATCACGCCGATGATGATGAAGGTCGACTTCGCGGCGATCAAGAACGTCGGCAAAAAACCGCGCGGCCTCTTCATCACACTGATCGTCAACTGGCTGGTGAAGCCGTTTTCCATGGCGCTGCTCGCATGGCTGTTCTTTCGTAATATATTTTCCGGTCTGCTTTCTCCCACTGACGCCGACCAATACATCGCCGGCACCATCATCTTGGCGGCGGCCCCATGCACGGCCATGGTTTTTGTCTGGAGCTATCTCACCGATGGTGATCCCGCCTATACGCTCGTGCAGGTGTCGGTGAACGACCTCATCATGCTGGTTCTCTTCGCGCCCATCGTCCGCTTCCTGGTCAGCGG
>CAMLCX010000263.1 GCA_946478635.1 uncultured Pseudomonadota bacterium | reverse complement strand
ATCAGAGTGAGTGACTGGAGTTCAGACGTGTGCTCTTCCGATCTTGCTTTGAAAAAATCCAAACAGGAGTTGCCGAAAGGATGTTCCCAGAGAACCGAGAACCAATATTCCTGAATCTGTCCGTCGTTGAGCAGCGTGCGGTGAAAATCGGGCAGCGCCCGGCATTCCGGCAACATCGGCGTGAGCAGGACTTCTTCTTTGCTCAAGCCCAGCGCCTCACCGGTGCCGATCAAAATTTGAATGTGGCCCGGCGGGCAGGGGTGGCCGAATTCATCGAGGACTTTTTGCGTGTAGACCTCCATCAAGTCGACATTTTTTACGAAAAACCACAGATGGCGGTAGAAAGCCGCGGTATAGACCGAGTTGATCACCGGCACGAAGGAGCCCCAGTTTTTGTAAAAAAGCTGGATGGTTTCTTTCTTGAGCTTGCCTTCGCGCAGCTCGCTCATAAAGCGCGTTTTATCGACCGTTTCTTGCCAACGCTTGTCGCATTTCGCGGCCAACTCTGCGATGAACTCCTTGGCCTGAGGCTCGTTCATTTTCAGCATTTCGAAATAGGTCTCCGTTCGCTAGATGATTCGATTGACCGGGTATCTTCACCCAATATTGCAGCCCTATCGGACTGTCAAGGCAAGATTGCGCCCGCTTGCCGAACACGGGAGAGCTAAGCTAGAATCACGCAATTCGTCTGAGGAGGATTTCTCATGGAAGTTAAAAATCTTGACGAAATGATGGAGACGCAAAAGCGTAACATCCGTCTGTTCGGCACCGACAATTTCCGCTCGTGGATGCTTTATTTCGTTCCTGGCGACGGCACGGACATGCACTACCACGCCACTCCGGAAACATTTCTGGTTCTTTCCGGCAAGGGCGTGGTCAAAGGCTTGAAGGGCGAAGAGCGGCCGATTCAAAAAAACGAGGTACTCTTCTTGGAAGCCAAGGACTATTACCAGATCACCAACAATGGCACCGAACCCCTGGTGCTGTTCGGTAATCGCTCGGAAGGTTTCGGCGGCGTACATATCAAGACCGACGGGTCGGACCGCAACTCGCGCGCGTGAAGCGCGGAGGATCAATTGACATCGGTAGGGACTGTGGTTAAGTTAGCTATCAAACAGCTAAGTTGAGGATTTTCCATGCCTATTTACGAGTATCAGTGCCAGAAATGCGGCACCTTTGAGACCACCCAGAAAATTACCGATAAACCTCTGGCCAAGTGCCCCACGTGTAAAGGCAAGGTCAAAAAGCTGATCTCCAACACCTCCTTCCAACTCAAAGGCACCGGCTGGTATGTCACTGACTACGCGCGCAAGGGGCAAAACGGCGAATCAAAGAGCAGCAACGGCTCGCAGTCATCGTCTGAATCCAAGGGCGAATCCAAGACCGAAAGCTCGTCCTCCGGCAAGGAAAAGTCGTCGTCGGAGTCCAAGAGCGAATCTAAGAAAAGCGAGAGTTCATCGAGCACCGCCGCTAAATCCTCCTCAACTTCGAGCTCAACGCCGGCTTAACTGAGATTTCGCGACAACTTCACAAGCATTCCAACTTCAAAACGACGGCGCCCCTCGGCGCCGTTTTTGTTTGGATACTCCGACGCAAACCAAGGCTTCGACGAAAAACAGCTCTGGATTTGACCTACGTTTTTCGCTATAGCTGAAAGCGAAAATTCGAAAAACTCGTTGAAGGAGGTTTTCATTATGGCTCAAACTATAGACAACATCGTCGATCCAAATGATTCCGGCTTGACGTCGGAGATGGTGCAATTTTCCAGTCCGGGAGGCAACGTGAACGCTTACGTTTCACGACCCAAGGGCGGCACGAATCTGGGCACCGTTGTGGTGATCCATGAGAACCGCGGTCTGGTCGGACACATCAAGGACGTCGCGCGCCGCTTCGCCAAGGACGGTTTTGCCGCGATCGCTGTGGACTGCATGAGCAGAATTGGCGGCAGCGATAAGTGGAATGGCAGCGACGAAGCGACCAAAGAAATCCAAAAGGTAAACGGCGTGATGGTTGCAGAAGATCTTGCGGCGGCTGTCTCCTATATGAAAAAACAAAACTACGTCAACGGCAAGTTCGGCGTCGTCGGCTACTGCTGGGGCGGCGGGCAGTCGCTCAATTTCGCGACCAAGTCCAAGGATCTCAATGCCGCGGTGGTTTATTACGGCCGCAACCCCGATCCGCTGGATTCCGTCTCGAATATCGCTTGCAAGGTCATGGGAAACTACGCCGAAGACGATGCGAACATCATGCCGGGCGTCGAACCGTTAAAGGCGGCGATGGCGAAGGCCGGCAAAAGCATCGATGTGAAGGTCTACCCCGGCGCGAAGCACGCGTTCAATAACAACACCAACGCGGACCGCTACAATCCGGACGCGGCGAAGGATGCCTGGGGCCGAACCACGAAATTCTTTAAGGAAAATTTAGCGTAGAGAAAAAATTGCCGGCAGCGCCAACGGCATGCAGCTTTACTTTGTAGTAAGGTTGCGTGCCGTTGTTATTTCGTCTCTTCGAGTTCCGGGCGCTGGCCGATGGATGTGCGCGCGAGCTCGGGTGTAACGATGTAGGGGCCCTCGGAAGTGTCTTGCCAAATTTGTTTGGTGAGGTCGGCATTTCCGCCGGTGACAAGGTAAGATAGCGCGCCGCTCAACGCTCCGACGGTCATGGTAATTGCTTTGATAGGCAGGAACCAGAGGTTCCCGGCGGTGACACCGACTCCGACTCCGGCTTTTTCAATGGTATCTTCGGATCTGAGCGAAGCCGGGGGCAGCCCAATCAGCGTCAGGAATACGATTGCGAGCAGTATTCTTTTTGTCATCGCATTATCCCCCGAAAAACATTTTTGACCGAATGGCGTCGACCCCATGGGTCGGGTTCCAGTAACGCCGCACGCCGAAATAATAGCAACAGACTTCGTTGTCGAGATCATTGTTGAAGCAGCGCAGCTGCCCGTCCTGAAAGCGCACGCGCGCCAGGCAAGTGCCGCCCGGCACAGACGATGTCATGATCTCCATGACGACGCCGATACCCCACTCCTCGTAACGTAAATGATTGACTTCGTCGCCGACGCGCAAGTAGAGCCTTTTGCCCTCAGCCCGGGCAACCGAATTTTGAATTCGTCGATTGAAATGCTTTAGCGTCATGGCGACGTCCGGATTTGGCGATTCGACCCGGGCGGGAGTCTGCCGCCGCCGCGCGATCGCCTTCCGGGCGCGGCGCGAGGGATCATCGTGGGCTCCATCCCGCCCGCGCGTGGAATTGTGTTTACTCACAGCCTGTCCTTCGATCGCACATTCCTTTGAATCGAACTCAAACATCCTGGTCGCGCCGACCACCAGGCTCATAATCACCGAAATCGCCCGCAATAGTCAAGATCCTGTCGTCGCCTTCAGGGCAAAAAATTTGAGCTTCGTTAACCGGGTTTCTCCGAATGCGGATTCGTTACAAGCGCAAAAAAAAGTCGACGATTTCCGCCAATTGCTCAGGGTTGTCCTGATGAACCATGTGCCCCGCATGAGCGATCGTTTCAAGCCGGCGCTTTCGGATGGTTTCGTAGCGCTGCTGTTTATCGGTGCGGCGCGTTTGCCGGCTTTCTTCTCCATCGACGATCAGCACAGGACATTCGATGCGGCGGAAAAACTCGAACGCTTGCGCCGCGTAAAAAGGTTGCGGCGCCGCTGTCCGGTGCAGTGGGTCGAATTTCCAGATCCATTTGCCTTTCTGGCTTTGCTTCATGCCGGCACGCGCGAGGTCCAGAGCGTATTCCTTCTTCAGACGCGGATTGGTCTGTTGCAACTGATGGGCGCCGGCCTCGATGCTCGTATATTCGCGATAGTGACGGCGGCCGCGCTCGCGCAACTCGCCGATCCAGCCTGTCAGCCTCGGTGGCGCGTCGGCGAAAGCCATACCGGGCGGGCCGATGCCTTCGATCAACACGAGATGGCCGACACGCGTGGGAAATGCGCCGGCGTAAAGGAACGAAATAGTGCCGCCCATGGAATGACCGACGAGATGAATGCGTTCGACACCGAGGGCCTGAATGACGCAGTCAAGATCAAAAACGTAGTCAGGAAAATGGTAATAGCCGCCAGCCCCAACCCAGCCGCTATCACCGTGGCCGCGGCAATCCGGTGCAATAATCCACAGCGGCTGCCGCGCTTTTTTTTCGAGCTCCGCCACGAAGAACTTCCAACTATGCGCTTGATCGAGAAAGCCGTGCACCAGAATGAGCGGCTCGCCCGCCGGTTCCCCCCATTCGAGATAGTGAATTGCCAGGCCGAGGGAGTCGACGAGTTTATGGCGCGGCTCGGTCATGAAATTAAATTCTTCGGATCGGCAGCTCGATGAAATCTTTCATCGCGTCGGACCATCCAAAGGCTTTCATTGTCCTGACGGCGCGATGGATGACCGAAACGACGATCTGCGCGGCATCGGGAAAGGTCGGCTCGCCGAAGGGAGTGGCGAAGGCTTTATCTTCGGCGGAAAAGTAGGCTTCGTGGTCGGGATGAGAATGGTAGAAGGCCTTAAGCTTGCCCCCGGCCGCCACCGCCGCGTCCAGGACCGACTCAAGTTTTATCGGGTCCATCGCGTAGGCGATGGCGGCGGTGCGTGGATAGGTCGCCGGATCGAGGGCATGAAGTTTGTTTTGGATGTTGTCCACCCGGCGCACTTGCTCTTTCGTGCCGATGGAGAGCACGACTCCGCAACATTCTTCCGGGAACGATTCCTCGGAGTGCCGAGAAATCTCGTTCCAGGACTCGTGCGATAGAAGAAATTCTCTTTGCGCGCTCATGATTTACTCTTGGTATTTATTGCCTCATTCGATCGAACGCAAGCGGTCGCTGGAAAGCGAGACGACGCCTATCGTGCTAGACCGGCTGCCGGGACACGAAACACAAAAGCAAAGCCGTGCTTCGAGCAAGCTGGGTTTTGAATGACCTCAGAAGCGCGCAGTAGGATTAAAATGCCGGTGGCTTAACGTTTTTGTAACGCTGGTAAGCGTCGAGGACGAGCGCGGCAAATTCGTCGGAGAGGTTCAGATTATTTTCGAGCCGATTTTGCGTTTCTGCCGGACCGAAGTTGTAGGCGGTAAGGGCGAGAGTGACGTGCTGAAACTGCTTTTTTAGATCATGGAGGTAATAAATGCCGAGACGAAGGTTGAGCACCGGATCATCCAATGATTCGGGTCTGAACGAAGTGAGATGAAGTCCGTATTCCCCGGCGAGGGCCGCCGCAAGAAATTTTCCGGTGTCGGGCATGATCTGCATGATGCCGCGCGCCCCCATGGGGGAAACGACGCCAGACTTGAAACCGCTCTCCACCCGAATCAGGGCTAATACCAGGAATGGATCAAGATGACGCTTCAAGCTCTCTTCGAGAATGACTTCGGACAATCGCCAGGTTTCAGGCTCCGAAATTTCCGGACGATGGGACCTAAGGATGGCGTTGATTTTAACGAGTTCCCTGGGTCGCACCGTCTCGCCGATTTGGATGGCCTTTTTGATGACAAGGGAAGCGTCGTCGGCCGCCTTTGGCGGCGCGGCTGATTTAAAAGCGCTTAACGCCGGGGCAAACAGCGCTAGCGTCAGAGCGAATTTCAGGCAAGCTTTGCCGCAGTACAAAGTACGAGTGATCGTTCTTTTAGGACGTTGCTCCATACTTTTACCTGATTGTGTGATTTTAGAAGTCGACGGGTCAGTAACTATCGCGAGCTACTAGCTAGATATCAGACAAGATTTCCTGTGTCAACGCGATTGTGTTGAAAAACAGGAGTGGCGATATTCAAAGAATGCGAAATGAGGGCCCTATGGTGGAGCATTTGGATAAATTAGGACTTGTTCGATGCGGAACTTGTTTAAAAAAAGCCGTGAGGTGCGTGACGCACGGAGAGATCCGCTGGATCATCTTCCGTGCGTCACGTGGTATCAAGGCCGGTTCTACCGTCCGGTGCGCGCCAAGGAAAGCACCCAGCCGTGCATGCGGCTTTTGGCGTTTTGAATGTCTTTGTCGGTGAACCATTTTTTAAGATCGATTCTATCGACGGGATAAACCGGCCGCATGAAATCGCTCTCATAACCAAAAGGAACCGTCGCGTCGATGCCCATGCCGCCTTCGAAGTTCGTGTTTGACGCCGTCCACTCGCGCTCGCCGGCAGTCATGCGCTCGGCGGGCATGAATGTTTGACCGCGGCCGCCCGGCAGCGGATTGATAATATCTGTTTTGGGATTCACGCGAGTCGTGAGATTCCAGATGATGTCATCCATGTCGTACGGATCGGTATCTTCGCTGACCGCGATGACCAAACGCGAGCCTTGCGAGGTGGCGAGAATCGCCGCCATGAAATTGCGCTGCCAACCTTCTTCGATGCGGTTGCGTTTTTTGACTTGAATAATCGCTCCGCCCCAATCGGTCATGCAGTAGGGAATGTTGACGTCCATGATCAGACCGGGCTGCATTCTCTCGCAAAGCTCGAACATCGCCGCCTCGCGCACGGTCGTGTCGATGTTGTGATCGTCGAGGGTGTGCACGCCCAGGGGGAAAATGATCGGTTTCCCTTCGCGCCGGCGCGTGGTGACGGCGGTGACGTGGAAGGTCGGCGCCTTGTAGGCTTTGCCCATATAGCCGGCCCACTCCGGATGGAAATGGAATCGCCCCTGCACACCGGCCTTCTCCGACTCCGCCGTCTCGAAGCGGCGATCGCGCGGGTTGACGTAACCTTCCAAGACAACTTCCGCGTCGGCGAGCGACATGGCATCGACGGTGCGGGCTTTGACCAGGCGCATGGGCGCGCCTTGCACCGCGCCCGCGATGCCGACTTCATCGCAGCCCTGCGGCAGAATGACATAGTC
>CAMLCX010000262.1 GCA_946478635.1 uncultured Pseudomonadota bacterium | reverse complement strand
GGCCGACGATGCGGGTGTCGACGTGGGTTGAAGTCAGCACCACCGGCGAGCGGTCACGGTACGCGTCGTAAAGGGCGCCGACGGCGTTGACCGACCCGGGCAGCGTGCTTACCTGGGCGAGGGACGGCCGGCCAGTGACCCGCGCATGGCCGTCGGCCATGGAAACCACGCAGGTCTCGTGGAGCGCGAGCACGAAGCGGACTTTTTCCTGATCGGCGATGGTGCCGATGAATTCCTGACCGCTCGTGCCGGGCAGACCGAAGACATAGTCGACGCCGTGGTCCACCGCGACCTCGAGATAGGCCTGGGCCACGGTTTTTTGCTTGCCGCCGTTATCAGCCATTGAAGTTTTCTCCTTTGGTATATGTATCGCGATCGCGGGTCTTTGTTCAAAAGCTCAAGGCTGGACTGGAACCCGTGGAACCCATTGACTGATCTATTTTGGAACCTTGAATGAGCTGGATCGCCCCTGCACAGATACGCAATACGAGCATGAATGTTGGTCCGGCCGGCAATTAATCCTTTACCAACCCAAAAAGAGTCCGCGCGTTGCCCAGCAGTAGTTTTTCTTTGACAGGATCTTTAAAGCCCATCTTGTCGAAACTCGCCAGTGCTTGCGCCAGATCCACGTACGGAAAATCGGTGCCGAACAGCGCCTTATCCTGCAGCCGGCTGCCGATCGCCTTTTGAAAAAGCTCCGGCAGCTGCTCGGCCAGATAGCCGGAAGTATCCACGAAAACGTTTTTCTTGTGCGTGACAACGCCGATGGTCTCTTCGACCCACGGCCAGCCCGGATGGGCGGCGAGAATCTTCATGCGTGGGAAATCCTTCGCTACCGTGTCGAGATGAATGGGCCGGCCGTAATCGAGGCCGATGCCGCTGCCGCCCTCGGTGTTGGCGCCCAGCACGGTGAATCCGATGTGAAACATGGCCGGCTTGCCGCCCGCCTGCAGGACTTCCCAGATGTTGTAATATTTTTTATCGCTCGGATAGAAGCCTTGATCGGGGGGATGAAACTTGAACCCGACCACTTTGGGATTTCGCACCATCTCTTCGGCGTAGCGGGCGACCCCGAGCAAATCCTGGGCGTGAGTGTCGAGGGATGCGAGCACGCCTGCAAAAGACTTCGGATAACGGGTCGCGAGATCCATCGCGTGCTCGTTGGAGTTGCGCGCGCCTTCTTTCACGGTCGAGGGGTGCCAGCCGATCAACAAAGCTTTCACGTCATGCTGCAAATACAAATCGGCAAATCCGTCAGCCGTCTGCGGCACTTCGCTCAAATTGCGGCGAAAATAATTGCATGCATGGGTGTCGAGCCCGCGCGTGCTCGGATGAACGTGAACGTCAATGGCCCGCATGGGAACTCCCTTTGACCAAAGCAGTGATCGCGGGATTCGCTTCGCCGCCTTTGAAGAACTTTTGCTCATCCTTGGCCATCGCCGTCAAAAGGTCCGGAGCCTTCATCCTACCTCCCGGCAAAGCTTCGTTAACTTTCTTTAAATCGTTGAGCACGACATCCGCGCCCAGATCATCGATCTCCGCCAGCGGGCCGCGCGGAAACTTCAGTCCCTCAGTCGAAACAAAATCCACCGTCGCCGGCGATTCCCCCAGCTCGACGGTGCGCGCCGCGGCGATCCGCACGGAAGTCAATAACGCAAGCTTGACCATCGAGGGGTCCGATACCGCGCCGCGTTTTTCCACCAGCTGATAAATTGCCGCATTGGGTTTTTGATCGATATAGAAAAGCGGATTGCCTTTCGCCAGAGCAGTCAGCAGCTTGGACGATCGCAAAAACTCGTCGCCGCGAAACTCGAACATCACCCGCGTCACGTCCTCGACGATGGACGGCTTCCAGCTGTCGAAACTGAGCAAAGGCGGCAGCGCGCGGAGTTCTCTCCCCGCGTTGTCGACCGCCTCGATCGTTGCGCCGGATTCGATCAGGCGCAGCGCCATTACGGCGTAAATCATCAACACGCTGTTCGAAACGAATCCAGAGATGTCTTTGGTCTCAACGGGTTTGCGGCCGAGATCGGTGAGAAATGCCATCAGCGTGGCGTAATGCGCGTCATCCATGCCGCCTCGCACGACCTCGACCATTTGCGTGTAGAGCACGGGATTGAAAAAGTGCGTGGCGGCGAATTTTTCATCGGCGTATTCGCCGCCGCCGACAAGGCTTGCCCGTCTGAGGGATGAAGTATTGGTAGTCAGGATGCCCTTGAAACCTTTGTCCCGAAGCGTCTTGTACACCGACTTTTTGGTCGCGCCCGATTCCGACACGGCTTCCGTTACTAGGTCGGCGTGGATCAAATCCGCAAGTTCGGCGACCGGTAGGAGCCCGTTTCGGACACTCTCCGCTTCGGCGTCGGAGATTCGGTTGCGCTTCTTCAAGCGTTCGACGATTTGATCGCGCCGGGCCGCAACGCTCTTCATCGCTGCTCCGGAAGCATCATACACCAACGTACGATAGCCCTTCTGGGCATACAAAAACGCGATATCGAATCCCATGACCCCAAGCCCGAGGACGCCGACAGTTTTGATTGCGTCTACCATCAATACTTCTTCTTTGCGCTCATCCTATAGCAGATTTTCCACGAGATCGACCGGCTTAAGGTCGTTCGCTCGGCGGTCTTGCAGTGCGACTTCATTTAAAATCGAGCGGAGAGAGCTCATCGAAGGCACCAAGGACGGCCCGAACTCGGCAGCGAATAAGCGGTAGCATTTCCCCACCACTTGCGGGTGATCCGAGAGAGCTGGAAGCCAGCGGCCAATTTCTTTTATCGTCTCCTGAGGCTGGCTCTTGAACAACAGCGCGCTTTCGGCGTAGATCGCCGCAATTTTTTGGGCCGCTTCCCGATTGTCGCGGAGAAAGTGCCGGGTTGTGGCGAGGGGCACCCAGTGACAGTCCAGAGCCAAACTATCGGCGATCACACGAAAGCCTAACTCCTCCGCCAAAAATGCCTTTTCCGGCGGCAGGAGGGCGGCGTCGATCTTCTTTTCGAGCAGCGCCTCAAAGCTCCTGTCATTGATGCCGGAATCGACGACCTCCAGGTCGGTGCCAATCGCCAGTCCCCATTTCCGCAGCAGGGCGAGCATCACCATGCCGGCCATACGGCGCGGCTGGTTGATGCCGACGCGTTTGCCTCTGAGGTCCGCCACCGTAGCAATGCTCGGGGCGGCGGCGAGATAAAAAGCCGGACGATTAAGCAGCCCGCCGACGATGACGATATCGCTGCCTTCAAGGACGGAAAAAATCAATGACGGAGCGTTGGGAGTGCCCATGGGAGTGGCGCCGGAAACGATGTCCGGAACCGCCCGCTCTTCGTCGCGCTGGTTGACGATCTCAACCGCAATATTTTTCCGTTCGAAAAGCCCCGCGGCCTTGCCGACGAACGGAAGAAAACGGCCAATGCTCGAAACGCCGATGCCGATTTTGATCTGTTCCATGGCTCTACGCCACCTCTACTCCTTCTTCCCCTCCCGCCCTTTCATGATCTCTTTGATGACGTTGAACATCGGCGTCATGTCGGCGTACTTGGGATCGGAAACGTCGAAATATCTTTTTCCCGGACGCATGTGATTGACCGGCACGAGCATATCTTTCGGGATATCGATCCGGCGCGAATTGGGCGCGTCTTCGCCGTACAAGTCCTGATATTTTTGCAGCGCGATCTGACCGCGGCGCGAAAGAAACCAATTGATAAAGACTTTGGCAGCGTTCGGATTGGGCCCGCCTTTGATCAGACTCATCGAGCCACCACCGGAAGTCAGCTGAACGCCTTCTTTCCAATCGACGTTATCGAGCTCATCGACGGGCAACCCCTGGCTCTTGGCCCTCGCCGTGTCGCGGCAGCCGACGCAGAGCGCATATCGGCCTTGGGCCAGCCAGTCGGTAATCTGGCGCCGGTCCCGGCCGAAGGTCGGCTGCATGTCGCCGAAAAGTCGCTTGATGTACTCCGCACCCAGATCGGGATGATAATAGTAAAACTGCATGGACGCGCCGAGACCGGTGCCTGAGGGTTCCTGCGAAACGTACTTGCCCTTCCATTTCGGTGCGACAAGATCCCAATAGGATTTGAATTCTTTGGGATTCACGAGATTGGTATTGTAATAAAAACCGGAGGATGACGGGTTGGCGATGTAAATGAACACATGGCGCTGCTCGGGATCGGTATAGCGGTGCCGGCCTTCGAACCATTTGCTCTCATCTAACACTTCGGGAAGAATCAGCGTGGACTTGATTGAATCGAGCGCCTTGCCTTCATAAAGTATCTCATAGTTGGTATTGGCCCCGCCGCTGAAGAGATCGGCAACCACGTGTCCGGCGCGCATCTCGGTAATGATCCGCGTTCCCAGGGTGTTGCCCGCGCCGTTAACTGTGACCAGTTTAATTTCCGGAAACTCCTTGCGAAATTCGTTGAGCAGCGGCTCGCTGCCGTAGCGGCCCACGTAAAAATTTAGCTTTCCTTCTTTTTTCGCCGCGGCTAGCGTCTTTTCCCAATTCACTTGCCAGGATGGCTTTGAATCGGCGGCGAATGATGCGCCGGTCAACGCCAAAGCCATGCCGCAGCATAACAATACGACCTTACCGAGCGTGTTCATTTACCTTCACGTCCTTTCACAAATTCCTTGGCGAGCTGATAGATCGGCGTCATGTCGGCGTACTTCGGATCGGTGAAATCAAAATAGCGCCGGCCGTCGAGGAGCCGGCTGCTCGGCGGCAGCATGTCCTTCGGAATGTCGATGCGCCGCGAATTGGGCGGCTCCTGGCCGTAGAGATCGTCGTATTTCTGCAGCGCGATCTGTCCTCTGCGAGAGAGAAACCAGTTGATGAAAACCTTGGCGGCATTGGGGTGCGGCCCGCCTTTGATGAGACTGATCGAACCGCCGCCGGGCGAGATCGGCAAACCTTCCTTCCAATCGACCATGTCCATATCGTTCACGGGCAGGCCTTGTTTGCGGGCCCTATCAGAATCTCGGCAGCCCATGCAAAGCGCATATTTCCCCTGGGCCAGCCAGTCGGTCATCTGCCGCCGGTCCCGGCTATAAACGGGTTGCATATCGATGAAGAGTTTTCTTAAGAAATCCGCTCCAAGCTCGGGATGATAAAAGAAAAATTGCAGCGACGGACCGATGCCCGTGCTGGTCGGTTCCTGGGAGACGTATTTTCCTTTCCATTTGGCATTGACGAGATCCCAATAGGAATTGAAGTCCTTCGGATTGACCAAGCTCGTGTTGAAGTAAATGCTCGTTGAAGTCGGATTGGCGAGGTAGATAAATATATGCTGCTGTTCGGGATCGTTGTAGCAGTGCTTGCCTCCGTACCACTTGGACTCATCGAGAACTTCCGGAAGTATTAGCGCGGACTTGATCGAATCGAGGGTTTTTCCCTTGTAGAGAATTTCGAAGTTCGTCACCGCGCCGCCGCTGTAGAGATCCGCAATCACGCTGCCGGCGCGAGCTTCAGCGACGACGCGCGTTCCCAGCGAGTTGCCGGTGCCGTTGGTGCTGACTATTGTGATCTCCGGAAATTCTTTGCGGAATTCGTTGAGCAGCGGCTCGCTGCCGTAGCGGCCGACGTAGAAATTCAACCGCCCTTCCTTCTTCGCCGCCGCAACCGTCTTTTCCCAGCTTGCTTGCCACGAAGGTTTTGCTTCCGCGGCGAACAGCGTGGTGCTCGACGAACCTAAGAAAACAAAAAGCGCTAAAAGGACAGCTCCAGGTTTCATCTTGCAATCCATAATCGCCCCGGCTTGGTTATCTGCAACTTACAGGTTAAGTAAACCGCTTTCGTGGAGTCCGTCATTCCCGCATGTTTTAAGCGGGAATAAAGGCGAATCCGGAACTGGACCCCCGATATAAACATTCGCGGTGACGCCTTGAAAAGAAACCTTTCCGTCCAGTTCTGATTCAAGCTTTCCCTTGGCGTACTTTGCGCCTTTGCGCTCGTAGGGCGGGTTTCAAACCCGCCCCTACTTTTTTCCACCCAAGATTTCGTCCAGCAGTTTCATCGCCGGATTGAGATCTTTGGTGTCCGGATCGTCGGTGTCGAAATAGGTCATTTTGTCTCGACGTTGCTCGTCCTGCGGGACATGGTCTTTAGGAACATCGATCCTGCGCGAGTTTCGCGCATCACCGGGCACGGAGATGACTTTTTGGAATAGCGTCTGTCCCTCGCGCGACAATAACCAGTTGATAAAAACTCTGGCCGCGTTCGGATGAGGCGCGCGGTTGACCAACGCCAGGGAACCGAAAGCGGAAGACAGATTCACTCCTTCCTTGAAGTGAAAGGGGCCGAACTGATCCACCGGCAACCCTTGGTTTTTTGCCTTAAAGACCGTTCCCCCTTGAATCGGCAAGCCCAGGGAAAATTTTCCCATCCCCAGCCAGTCGACGGCTTGACGAAGGTCGGCGATCAGCGTGACCTCCATCTCGCCAAACAAGCGGCGCAGATATTTCGGCCCGAGGTCGGGGTGGTAATAGAGAAACTGCCACGGAATACCCGCGCCGCGCACTCGACGGATATCGGTAGAAAGAATTTTTCCCTTCAGCTTGGGATTGAGGAAATCCCAGTAGGTTTTGTAGTCGTTGGGATCGATCAACTGAGTGTTATACGCCGCCCCCGCACCGGCCGCTACGTTGCCTTCATAAACAAAAATATACTGCCCGTCTTTGTCGGCGTATTTTTGTTTGCCTTCCCACCATTTCGACTCATCGGTGACCTCGGGCAGAATCAACGCCGGCTTGAGCGGGTCGAGCATTTTCCCCTGGTAAAGAACCTGAAAAAGCGAATTGCCGCCGCCATTGTAAACGTCGACGAGATACTTGCCGGCCCGCCGCTCCGCCGTAATGCGCTGGGT
>CAMLCX010000261.1 GCA_946478635.1 uncultured Pseudomonadota bacterium | reverse complement strand
GCAGCTGACTCTTAATCAGCGGGTCCGGAGTTCGAGTCTCCGGCGGCCCACCAAACCTTACGTTTTCGACTTCCAATATTGTTTTGTGCCTGTCTGCGTCCATGGTCTCGGATACGTATCGTGTTGTTTTAGCCAGGGGCGTGATGGATAATCATTCCCGGACAACAGCGGACTGATTGAATCTTGAGCAAACTGATGGCCAATTCATATCCAACTGAAATCAATCACGTAAAATCAAAAGGCGCTGTTCGCATTACTTGGGACGACGGCCATAGCGGTGAATACGAGGAAGTGTACCTGCGCGGTTATTGCCCCTGCGCGCTTTGCCAGGGACACGGCGCGCAAAGAAGATTCATTGAAGCACCGGAGGCGCGGCTTGTAGAAATCCGGCCGGTGGGAAACTACGCAGTCGAAATGCGCTGGCAGGATGGTCACAGCACCGGGATTTACACCTTCGACTACCTGCGGTCGCTCTGTCCGTGTAGCGAATGCAATTCAGGCTGATCGATCGTTGCTCTCCAGGTGTTTCCAGAGCATGAATCTTTGATTGGCCCGCCAATTTTGCCGCGCCTCGCGGGCGCGACAAAAGTCAAGCTCGTACCCCGCAAGATTCCCCTTTACCCGCCTTGACTTACAGCCGGCTAATTCTTACTCTGCAATGCGACTTGAAAATCGTTTGTGAAGCGTATCTTTACGACTCGATTGCGTGCGAGAGTGGCGGAACTGGTAGACGCACTAGACTTAGGATCTAGCGGGCAACCGTGGGGGTTCGAATCCCCCCTCTCGCACCAATATTTTGAATTTGCCCAAGAAAGGTTAATCGTCAGGATCGGGCGCTTGTTTTAATGAGAATCCGCGGCGTCTCGCAGTCGAATTTACAAGCAAAAGTGCCTGCCGAATGGAACAGCTGACATGAAAATTGACATCGATGAGCTAAGTTCCGTGCAGCGAAAAGTTCGCGTGGAACTCCCGGTGGAAACCGTTGCAAATGAGTTCACGCGCGCCTACAAAAACCTCGGTCAACGCGTTCGCGTGAAAGGATTTCGCACCGGAAAAATTCCGCGTGCGGTTTTGCAGGGTATCTATGGCGCTGAAGTGAAGGGTGAAGTCAAGTCGCATCTGGTCGAAGAATCGCTCGGTGAGATCATTCGCGAGCGCGGATTGCAGATCGTTTCCCGACCCGAAGTGGAAGCCGATGATCTCAGCGAAGGCGGCGTATTTTCTTTTTCCGCAGTTTTTGAAATAAAACCCGAGATCGTCGTGAACGATTATCTGGGTGTAGAGGTCGAGAAGGCGAAGCTCGTCATCACCGATGCGCAGGTCGACGAGGCGTTGCAGCGGCTGCGCGAAGGCCATGCGCGTTTAGAGCTTGTCGCCGATCGCGATGTCGTACAAAAGGGCGATTTTGTCACGCTTGATTTCGACGGTGCGATCGACGGCAAGCCGTTTTCAGGCGGTAAGGGCGAAAATTATACACTGGAAGTCGGCGCCGGAAATGCATTGCCGCAATTCGAAGAGGCGGTGACCGGCTTGAAGGTCAATGAACGGCAAACGGCGCAGGTGAACTATCCGGATACTTACCCCAACAAAGAAATCGCGGGAAAAGCGGTAGACTTTTCTTTGGTCGTACGCGAAATCAAGCAAAAAGTTCTTCCCGTGCTCGACGATGAATTTGCCAAAGACCACGGGGAGTGCAGTTCCCTCGACGAATTGAAAAATCGAATTCGCGAGCGCTTGACGGCGGAACTCAAGCGCTATCAGGAGGAGGAACTCAAGGAAAAGATCATCAGCCATCTGATCGAAACGCATACGTTCACTGCTCCGCCATCGATGGTGGAACGCCAAACCCGGCATTTAATGGAGCGCTATCAGAACCAAATCGCTGCTCAGGCTGGCGCTGACGCCGGAGCGGCACCCCCGGTTGAAGAAGCGAGAAAAACCCTTGAACCTCGCGCGCTGCGCCAAGTTCAGGCGACTTTGTTGGTTGAAAGGATCGCACAGCTGGAGAAAATCGAAGTTTTGGACAAGGAAGTTCAAGAGCGAGTCGACGCCATGGCGCGCGCGGCGGGAGATCGCGGCAAAGCCTTGCGTGAATACTATTCGCGCCCGGAGGCTCGTGACGATTTGCGTTCGCAAATGGTGTTTGATCGTTCCGTGGCTTTTTTGCTGGATCGCGCAAAGGTGAAGGAAATCGATTTGCCAGTTTCTAAGGTTGATGAGGAGCCGGAAAAAAGCTAGAATGCCTTTCATGTTTAAGGGGTTTCGTCACATATGAATTTTATCCCCATCGTCGTCGAACAAACCGGACGTGGCGAAAGAGCTTATGATATATTTTCGCGTCTCCTGAAGGATCGAATCGTTTTTTTAGGCTCTGTCGTGACCGACGAGGTCGCGAACCTGATCGCCGCGCAGTTCCTCTTCCTCGAATCCGAAGATCCCGAGCGTGACATTTTTTTTTACATCAACAGCCCCGGTGGCTCGGTGACCGCGGGTCTGGCCATCTATGATACCATGCAATACATCCGGCCACAGATCTCTACGGTCTGCGTAGGACAAGCGGCAAGCATGGGGGCCGTTCTCCTCGCCGCGGGGAGCAAGGGCAAGCGCTTCGCGCTGCCGCATTCGCGAATCATGATTCACCAGCCCCTGGGGGGATTCCAGGGCCCGGCTGCCGACATCGATATACAAGCGCGCGAAATTTTGCGCATGCGCGAAGAACTCAACAATATTTTGATGCGGCACACGGGACAAACTTTGAAGAAAATAGAGAAAGATACAGACCGTGATATGTTTCTGAACGGGAAACAAGCCCAAGAGTACGGTTTGGTTGATGAAGTCATCGCAACTCGTCCCGATTCCAGTGTCAAGAAAGGGTCGTCGGTCTAACCGGGGGGTCTATGGCAAAACACGGTGAACACGGATCGGGAAATCTCGTTTGCTCTTTCTGCGGCAAGAGCCAGGACGAGGTTCGCAAGCTGATCGCGGGTCCGACCGTTTATATTTGTGATGAGTGCATTGACTTGTGCAATGATATCATCGCGGAAGAGTGCGATCACGACGAGGCCATCAGTTCGTCCTCCAATGTTCCAAAACCGATGGAAATCAAGCGCGTGCTCGACCAATACGTCATCGGTCAGGAGCGCGCAAAAAAGATTCTCGCGGTGGCCGTGCATAATCACTACAAGCGGATCGACAGCCAGTTGGTTACGGGTGAGGTCGAGCTCCAGAAAAGCAACATTCTTCTGCTCGGTCCGACGGGTTCAGGCAAGACTCTTTTGGCCCAGACGCTCGCTCGTTTCCTTCAGGTTCCGTTCACCATCGCGGACGCCACTAGTCTGACTGAAGCAGGATATGTCGGTGAGGACGTCGAGAATATTATTCTCAATCTGCTTCAGGCTGCTGATTATGACGTTGAAAAAGCACAGCGAGGCATTGTCTATATCGATGAGATCGATAAAATTTCCCGCAAATCGGATAATCCGTCGATCACTCGCGACGTGTCCGGTGAGGGCGTCCAGCAGGCGCTGCTCAAGATCATCGAAGGAACCATGGCGAGCGTTCCGCCCAAAGGCGGCCGGAAGCATCCGCAGCAAGAATTTCTCCAGGTGGATACCACCAATATCCTGTTCATCTGCGGGGGCGCCTTTGTGGGTCTGGATGATATTATCCGCAAGCGAACGGGACGAAAGCGCATGGGTTTCGGCGGACAACTGGAAGACAAGGATGGCCGGCGGCCATCCGACCTTTTGCATGGAGTGCAAACCGAAGATTTGTTGAAGTTCGGACTGATTCCCGAATTCATTGGACGTTTGCCGGTCATAGCCACGCTCGAAGAGCTGGACGAATCGGCTTTAATGCGGATATTGAAAGAACCCAAAAACGCGTTGACCAAGCAATACTCGAAGCTGTTTGAAATGGAATCCGTGCATCTCAAATTTACCGAGGAGGCGCTCCGGGCGATTGCTCGCGACGCCATGAAAAGAAAGTCGGGTGCGCGGGGATTACGTGCGATCATGGAAAACATCATGTTGGATATCATGTACGACATGCCCTCCCAACCGAATATCAAGGAAGTGGTGATCTCGGAGGATGTCGTGGAAAAGCATGAACCTCCGATCGTCGTATACACCAAGGCTGCAGAGAGCGCTTAGGAGGGGAATTATTATGTTATTTCGCAACGAGAAAAAAGACGACAAAGAGCAAGGCTCCGGGCCTGTGCGGGTGCCGTTGCTTCCGCTGCGCGACATTATCGTATTTCCTCATATGGTAGTGCCGCTTTTTGTTGGCCGGCAGCGGTCGATCAAGGCGTTGGAAGAGGCTACACAAAAGCAGAGCCTTGTTTTTCTATCCTCACAGAAAGATGCAAAAACAAACGACCCGACCGAGGATGACATTTACAAAATCGGAACTTTGGGCTCGGTCGTGCAAATGCTCAAGCTTCCGGACGGCACCGTAAAGGTTTTGATCGAAGGCAAAAGGCGCGCGCATGTGGCGCGGTTCGTCGCTAATCCCGATTTCTTCCTGGTGGATGTTGATGATGCGCCGGAAATCGTCGAACGCAATACGGAAGTCGAGGCGCTCATCCGGGAGGTTCACACCACCTTCGAAAATTACGTCAAGCTCAAGAAAAAAATTCCGCCGGAAATGGTAATGTCGGTTTCTTCGATCGACGATCCGGGGCGGCTGGCGGATACGATCGTCGCCCATCTTGGCATCAAGCTGGAAGACCGCCAGAATCTTTTGGAGACGTTCAACGCTGCGGAGCGCTTGGAAAAAGTGCTCGGCCATATGCGCGCGGAAATCGAGATTCTCGAGGTCGAGCGGCGCATTCGCTCGCGTGTCAAGAAGCAGATGGAGCGCTCGCAAAAGGAATATTATTTAAACGAGCAGATGCGCGCGATCCAAAAAGAGCTAGGCGAGAAAGACGAGTTCAAAAACGAAATCCAGGAGATTGAGGAAAAGCTGAAGCAAAAAAAGCTTTCCGCGGAAGCCAAAGATAAGGTCGACAAAGAACTTAAGAAGCTCAAGATGATGTCGCCGATGTCCGCCGAGGCGACGGTGGTGCGCAACTATATCGACTGGATTTTGAGCCTGCCCTGGAACGAGTTTACCGACGATAAGCTCGATATCAACGAAGCCGAACGCGTGCTTGAAGAGGACCACTACGGGCTGGAAAAGGTCAAGGAGCGCATCCTGGAATATCTCGCGGTGCAAAGCCTGGTAGGGAAGATCAAGGGTCCAATTCTTTGCCTGGTGGGCCCTCCGGGAGTCGGTAAGACGTCACTGGGTCGTTCGATTGCGAGAGCGACCGGAAGGAAATTCGTTCGAGTCTCCCTAGGCGGCGTGCGCGATGAAGCCGAAATCCGCGGCCATCGGCGCACCTACATCGGCGCGTTGCCTGGGAAAATAGTTCAATCGATGAAAAAAGCCGGTTCCAGCAATCCGGTGTTTTTGATGGATGAAATCGACAAGATGTCGACGGACTTCCGCGGCGATCCGTCTTCCGCTTTACTGGAAGTCCTGGATCCGGAGCAAAATACCAGTTTCAATGATCATTATCTCGATCTCGATTATGATCTTTCGAAGGTGATGTTTATCACAACGGCCAACACGCTGGACCGGATTCCGCGACCGTTGCAGGACCGGATGGAAATTATTCGCATCGCCGGTTACACGGAACTGGAAAAACTCAGCATCGCGAAAAAATACCTCGTGGATAAACAAAAGGAATCTAACGGCCTGACGAGCGACAATCTTGTTTTTACCGATAATGCCATACTCGGTGTTGTTCGCCATTATACGAAAGAAGCGGGAGTACGGAGTCTCGAGCGCGAGATCGCTTCGATCTGCCGTAAAGTGGCTGTCGAAGTGGTGCGCAAAGACCGCAATGCCCATATTCAAGTGGGGTCCAAGAGCCTGCATAAGTATCTCGGCGCAATCAAGTTTCGCTATGGCAAGGCCGATGCCGAGGTCAAGATCGGCGTTACGACAGGGTTGGCTTGGACGGAACTTGGCGGTGAACTGCTCGCTACGGAAGTCACGATCATGCCCGGCAAAGGCCAACTAATCATCACAGGTAAACTGGGCGACGTTATGCAGGAATCGGCACAGGCCGCAATGAGCTACGTCCGTTCGCGCGCCTCTGAATTGGGCTTGGAACGGGATTTTTACCAAAAGTTGGACGTGCACATCCATGTGCCGGAAGGCGCGATCCCGAAAGACGGTCCTTCGGCGGGGATCACCATGGCCACCTCTCTCGTTTCCGCCTTGATGAAGATTCCCGTCTATAGCCATTTGGCAATGACGGGGGAAATAACGTTGCGGGGCAACGTGCTACCCATCGGAGGACTTAAGGAAAAGGTTTTAGCAGCTCATCGAGCAGGTATCAAAAAAGTACTGATTCCCGCGGAAAACGAGAAAGACATCGAGGAGATTCCTTCGACGGTTCTAAAGACCGTGGAACTGGAGCTGGTGTCGCATATGGATGAGGTGTTAAAAAAAGCTTTGGCCATTGCTGACCCAAGCAGCCTGTTTCGCAGCGTTGCCGTGGACAATCAGCCAAAGGACGAAGCGCCTGGTTTCCCGGATAAGGTCGACGACGTGCCTGCCACGGAAATTTTGCCGCAGTAGTTTCCGGATAGTCGCTGCTTTACGATGCCGGGTAGTTTGACACCCGGCATCGCTGCTGTTATAAAAATCAATCCCGTAGCTGCCAGTTACGTTTGCATAGTTACGGCGGAAATCGATTTCTGATCGGCTTGCATTCGATGCCCGAGGAACTTTTTGGCCGGCACTGAGCAAAGCCTGGCTGCATAGCAGGCGGATGTTCGGGAGAGGGCGGTTAGCTCAGCGGGAGAGCATCGGCCTTACAAGCCGGGGGTCACAGGTTC
>CAMLCX010000260.1 GCA_946478635.1 uncultured Pseudomonadota bacterium | reverse complement strand
CCCGTCCTGGTCCAACGCCGCCAGTTGATCCTGCGGGCTCTTGGGCTCCTGGCCGAGTTTTCCTCTCAGGTTGCGGTCCCAAGTATCCCCGGCCCGCATGCTTCCCCTGCGCCAGCGTGGCGGCAATAATTTGCGCAGTCCCTCCATCGACTCTAAAACATGCCCGTCGGTATCGATCACTTTATAGTCGGCCATTTTTGCTCCTTTAGAGAGATTTAAACCGTCCTAAAATTATTCTTATTTTGCTCCGGCGGGAATATAAAGCCGATTGATAAATCCGCCTTCATCCAACCGGCGCAGGATGCGGTCATCGATCAGCTCTTCGACCCGCACCGACTCTACCTTGGGATTGCGGAGCTTCATCAGACGCTGCGCGTTTCGCAGCCCGTCTACAGTGGGAAAAGGCCTGCGCTCGAGACCGATCGCCATATCCTTGTATCCTTCTTCAGCCGCCCGATCACTGATCTTAAGATGTCGTTGGATAATCTTGAGCGTGGAAGATTTATTGGCTGGCGCCAGCACAAAAGCGTTGCCTTCCAAGAGGGCTTTCAAAACGTTCTCAAGAGCAGGGAGTTGCTTTTCGATATAAGATTTTCTTGCCACGACGCCGGTACTGATTATCGGAAGGTTCAATTTGCTAAACTCAGCGAGAATCGGAAATCCGCTCTCGTGAAGCCGGCGGCTATAGACACCATCAATCGCTGTCGCGTCGATTGTCCCTGCAAGCAGAGCTTGAACCCGAACGGAGTCGTCACCGATGACCCGGAGGTTGATGTTATCGCGGCTGGGGTCCAACCCTAAGCGCTCTAGCCCCAAAATGGTCCCCATCCAATTGGTTCCGCCAATGCTGACCACGCCGATGCTTTTACCGCGCAAGTCCTCAGGGCTCTTGGTTCCCTGGCGCGCGACCAGATCGTAAGTAACCCGGTTGGTGAACGAAACCAGAATCCTCAAATCCGCGCCGCCGACAGCTGCTCCCAACACAGCGGTTCCGCCCGTGTAGCCGACATGGATGTCGCCGGAGGTCATACCGGTGAGTAGGATCGGAGCGCCGCTCACAAATATCGTCACCGCATCGACGCCGTGTTTGCTGAAAAAGCCTTGGTCCTGAGCAGCCCAGAGCGGCGCTGTTCGCGCATTCATGGCCGCGAAGGCGATGACAACCCTGGTCGGGGCAGAAGCAGCGTGGATCTCAAAGCTCAGGCCTAAAACCATCAGGACAGCTGGGACGATCTTCAGCAATGGACACCCCTAGGCTAGGTTGTAAAAGTTTTCCGCGTTCTTTCCCAAGCTCTGTCGTCTCTGCTGCTCTACCTTGTAGCTCGAATACTATCTGATCCGCAAATTCTTGTTAACTTTGGAACTAAGGGGACGCAAGCTCAGGTTCCAGCGAAGCAACAGAGGTGGTCGAGTGATCGAAGGCCGATCAAGTTATTACCTGTCTTTTGAATAAACAAAAAACTGATTCGCGAATTCTCTTTATTCGCGCTTGGTACCGGATTGCCATTCTTAGGTATGTCGGCCTATGTTGCGCAGGTAGAGCATTAGCAGGAAGGAACAACAATATTGCGGACCCGCCACACGGAGGCGAACATGCAAAAACTGTCGTCGTTGCTATTCACGACCCTGATCAGCATCGTTGGGCTGGCGCACGAAAGCATGGCGCAAACGAGCACCGCGCCGTTGAAGGCGGTTGCTGTCTCCACCAACGACAACACGCGTTCGGCGGGTCGGATTGAGGGAGACGTCTTAAACGTGCGACTGTTCGCCGGCGTCGGCAGTTGGCGTCCTGAGGGGCCGCAAGGTGCGCCCATTGAAATTGCCGCCTTCGGTGAAGAAGGCGCTGACCTCTCCATACCAGGGCCGCTCATCCGAGTTCGCGAAGGAACGACAGTCGCGATCACACTGCGCAACGCGCTGGGGTCGGCGCTGCGGGTCACTGGCCTTTGCACCAGGCCGAGCACTTGCGGACCGGTGTCAGTCGCCGCCGGCGCGACTCAAGAGATCCGCATCACTTTGAACGCTCCCGGCACCTATTTCTACTGGGGCGCGACTGGACCCGAAGCGGTCAACAGACGGCAGCGTCGCGACACTCAGCTTGCCGGCGCGATCGTCGTCGATCCGCGCGAGGGATCGCCGGCCGACAGGGTGTTCGTGATCTCGGCCTTCGGAGAGCCATTCGAGCCACCCGCGACCGGGTCGACGGAGTCTCACATCTTCGCCATCAACGGCTCGTCGTGGCCGTACACCGAGAAGCTGCATTACCAGGTCGGGGATCGCGTGCGTTGGCGCATCATCAACCTATCTGGCGGTCCGCACGCCATGCACCTGCACGGGTTTTACTACACGGTCGAAGCCACGGGCGATATCGGCGCCGAACAGCGACTTGCTCCGGGACAGCAACGCACGGCGGTCACCGAATACCTTGCAGCTGGCCGGACGTTGGCAATGTCATGGACCCCCGAGCGTCCCGGCAATTGGTTGTTTCACTGCCACATGACAGTGCACATGAGTGCGCCCGCCGACAACGCCCACGCTGGCCACGGTACCGACGATAGCGCGGCAGGGATGGCGGGACTGGTGCTGGGGATTCAGGTCACGGGAGCGAGCACGATCCCGACATCGGATAGCCGCGCGCCACGGCGACTCTCGCTAGTGATGCGCGAGGAGCCCAATCGCTATGGCACCCAGAGCGGCTACCGCATCGATCTGGAAGGCATGGAGGCGCCGCGTCTAAATCCGGGCCCTGTTCCCGGCCCCGTGATCGTATTGACGCGCGACGAACCGGTGGAGATCACCCTCGTCAATAGAATGACCGAGCCCACGGCGATTCACTGGCACGGCATCGAGCTTGACAGTTATTTCGATGGCGTGCCCGGCTGGGGTGGGCAGACCGGCAATCTCGCTCCGCCGGTCGCTCCAGGGCAGTCGTTCGTCGCCAAGTTCACGCCGCCGCGGGCGGGCACGTTCATCTATCACACGCACTGGCACAAAGACGCGCAACTGGCCGGCGGCCTTTACGGGCCGCTCATTATTCTCGAGCCTGGCGAGCGCTACGATCCGGAGACCGATCACGTCGTCATCATTGGCTTGAACGGCGTCCCGCAGGAACCCCCGCTGGAGCCGTTTGCCTTGAACGGCAGCGCCACGCCAGCCGCCATCGTCATGCGCGCAGGTGTGCCCAATCGCCTGCGCCTGATCAACATCACCACGCTCAACGACAACTTGCAGGCGTTCGTAGTCAATAATCGGGGTGAGCAGACGACGTGGAAACCTCTCGCAAAGGACGGCGCGACACTGCCCGCCGGGCAGACCGCGCCCCGACCAGCCCGACAGCTCGTCACGGTCGGCGAGACCTACGACTTCGAAATTCAGCCGCCGCGGTCACAATCGTTGTGGCTGGAAGTGCGCCGCGGCAGCGGGAAGTTTCTGTTGCAGGCGCAGATCAAGCTTCGCTAGTTACGGATTCTGACAAGGTAAACAAAAAAAAATTCTACTTTATACTGAGCAACTGCGCATAAGCAGAAGCAAGAAGAATATTGCGCCGTGCCCTACGGAGGAGAACATGCAAAAGCTATCGTCACTGCTATTCACGACCCTGAGAGGAGCCAAGTGTACGCAGCCTGGCGGAACAATCTTACCAAGGGCCGAGAAATTCGCGGCGTACCTGGATATCTAAACAATATTTTGATCGATCACGCGCGCGAGTCGCAACTTGTGTGCGGCTCGTCGGTCTGCCCGGTTAACTTGGGTCTTATCCCACTTGGGATCACTTCTGCTCGAGCACGGACAGGATATTGCCGGCGGGATCTTTGAACCACGCGATCAACGGCCCGCCGCCGCGAAAGATTCCCTTCTCGTCTGTTTTCATGTCGCCTTCATACCGCTCGAAGCGCACCCCTTTCTTTGTGAGCTGATCCACGGCTTCGCCAATGTTGTGGACCGGGAAATTGAGAATAGTGAAGGTTGCCGGGATATGGTTAGGCCTGGGATAGATGAGCACCGTCGTGCCGCCCGCAAGGTGCAGCGTCAACATGCCATGAGTTTCCGAAACCTCCAGCCCGAGCGTGTTACCGTAGAACTCCTTGGCTTTTTGGATATCGTCTACGGAAAAACCGCTAAATGCTTTAGTGTCTTTGAACATAGTCTTAACTCCTTTCGTCGCTCTTTTTATAACGAGCGCCCGTCGAAGTGCTGAACCGGCACTTTTTCCAAATCGATTCCTTCGAGGCAGCGAATATTGATTGCGGCGACGTGATTGCCCTTTGGATCGGTGCCTTCGCCGTACGGGTGGATACCGCAGGTTTGGCAAAATCGGTGCTTGATAACGTGCTTGTTGAATGTGTATGTGCCGATGTCGGCTTCCGATGTGAGCAAACGGAACTGGTCGCGCGGCACAAACCAAAGAAGAGATCCTTTGCGCGAACACATAGAGCAATTGCATGCCATCGCGCCATTGAGTTCGCCTTCGGCTTCGAACACCACTTTGCCGCAGTGACAGCTACCTTTGACTTTCATGTGCGGTCTCCTTTTGTTCTGCTGGTCGCAGCGTGCTGCGCACTGAAAATTTTGCTAGCCATGTGTTCTCCTTTTGCAAATTTTCATTGAGCTACGCGCGTTGCGGCGTGAGCCGCCAGCGGCCGTAGGCGACGAAGGCCGCGAGGATTCCGACCACCAGCGGGATCACCGCCGATGCGACTTGACCAGCCGCTAGCGTGTACGCCGTCGCACCGATCATAACGATCACCAGCCCGGCCGCGGCCAGCGGTGTCAGACCGGGACGAATGCGCAGAAGCCAGGGGAGAATCACGCCGATCGCGCCGACCACCTCGACGACTCCGGTAAAAAGCAAGAACCAGCGCGGCAGCGGTATCGGCATCTGCTTCATCATCTCCTCGATCGGCATGATCAGCTTCATGCCGCCGGCGACGAGAAAGATGGCCGCGAGCAATCCTTGAACGATCCACAGAGCTAAGTTCATGTTCGGTTTCCTCCGCACTCGTCGCTGTTTCCACTCAAGTAGCGTGAATAGTGGATGTCATTTCCGATATTCTCTGTCAGGCGTTCCCGTAATCAAGTCCTACTTGTGTTCGCGATCGGCCTAGCGATCGAATGTTTCAATGGTTCGCAATCGCTACGGTTGCCGCGGCGCTGCAGCCCTCATGGTTTTTCGAAGTTTATCGAGCGCGGCTCGCTTGTCATCGCTCAAGACTGCGAGGTACTCGTCAATGGTCCTGGGTATTACATTTACTGACGGCATAAGTGTCAACTACTCTATTTTTGCTCGTACGCTTGCTTCAAAGCTTTGATGTCCATTTTGTGCATCTGGAGCATTGCCTGCATGACTCGTTGCGATTTCCGGTCGTCCTTGTCACTCAGCATCTCGCCCAAAACAATAGGAACGATTTGCCATGACAGACCATATTTGTCTTTCAGCCAGCCGCACTGCCCTTTTTCTCCACCTTTGGAGAGCTTCTCCCATAGCTCGTCTACCTCTTCTTGCGTCTTGCAGTTCACGACTAACGATATGGCTTCTGTGAATTTGAAGTGCGGGCCGCCGTTTAACGCCAAAAATTCTTGCCCTTCGAGCTGGAATGTAACGGTCATTACCGTTCCCATCGGTCTTCCGGAGACTTCTGCTCCTGCTTCTCCATATCGGGTAATGATTCCAATCTTGGAATTTTTAAAAATCGACACATAAAACTTCACAGCCTCTTCGGCATTATTGTCGAACCACAAGAATGGGGTGATTTTTTGCATATATAGTTTCCTACCAAATTTTTACTTTAATCTAGATTCTATTGTTTATCTGCCGCAGTGGAATGAGGAGTGAAAGTCGCCGCGCTACTGCTTGGGCGCAGATTCCACAATGGATTTCATGCTCGCCAGACCCTTCTCGAATTGACCGCCGATCATTTTGTCCATATTCATGAAAAGGTGAATTGCCTTGGCCATGAAGTTGTTATTGCCGGTCATGCTCCACGTCACGGCGGTTTGATTGCCCGCGGGCCTGAAAGTGAACTCAGCAGTGCTGGTTGCTGCGAAGGGCTTGTAGAATTCCATTTTGATTCGGATCAAGTCGCTGGGACGACTCTCCGTCATTGTCATGCGTCCTTCACCCACCTGATTGTTACCGGCCCACGAGTAAATAGCGCCGGCGCCGGCCGGCGCGCCTTGGTAATTTTGCTTCATCGCCGGATCAATCTTTCCCCATGGGTTCCAGGCGTCCCACTTATGAAAATCGTTTACCTGGGCGAATACCGCTGAAGCAGGGGCTGACATCGTGGCGCTCCGCGCAACCCGAAACTCCGATGGTTGCATGATGACGACGACGACGAACACGATGACGGTGACCGCAAGGATGATGAGGATTGTCGTGAGCATATTTGATTCTTTTCTGACTTGGCGAGCATCTCAGTCAGTCTCGAAGGATCCGAAGACTGTCTTTACGACCGATGCCTAACCGCCGGCAATTGCGCCCACGACCATGAACGGCTCCGCGCCCGTCGCTACCGCGCCGGGCAGCGGCGCGTCCGGCGCTTCGTGAGACAGATCTTCCCCGCAGGCGAAGAAGCGCACGAACGCGCGGCGCTTTTGCGTGACGTGATCGCGGATCGTTCCGCACAACATCGGATAACGGGCCTCGAGCGCGTCGAGCACCGCGCGCTGCGTGATCTGGCCGACAACGTCGACTTTTATCTCGCCGTCGACGCGCGCCAGCTTGCGCAGGTGGGGTGGAAGTGTCACGCGAATCGTCATGGCAGTGTCTGGACCTCGACGGACACCACAGCGGGAAGATCTCTGACGATGGGCGCCCAATTGTCTCCGGCGTCGGCCGACGCGTACACCTGACCGCCGGTGGTGCCAAAGTAAATGCCGCATTTATCGATTGAGTCGACGGCCATGG
>CAMLCX010000259.1 GCA_946478635.1 uncultured Pseudomonadota bacterium | reverse complement strand
GCACCGAGGTGTCTTGATTGTTGGGATCGACGGGCGGAACCACGCCGATGCCGACGCGCGCGCGCTTGGAAAATTCGATCGTGCTCACGGGGAACTCTTCATACTTTCCCGCATACTCGTGAATCAGCTTATACCGGCACACCGGACAAAGATCGCCCTCGATATGAACCCCGAGCATCTTTTCAAATTCCTTACGCAGATGGCGCGGAATGAGGTGCAGCGGCTCCTCGAACATCGGGCAGCCTTCGATGGCGTAAAAGGGTTCGCTTTCCTCCAAACCGCGGTGGAGCTTTTCCACAAGGGAGCTCTTTCCCGAACCGACGGGGCCCATTAAATAAAGCACCTGGCGGCTTTCTTCCCCCTTGAGAGATGCGGCGTGAAAAAATCGCACGATCTGAGAGACGGTTTTTTCAATGCCGAAAAACTCCTCGGCAAAGAAGTCGAAGAGCTTGATGGTCTCGTCTTTGTAAAGACGCTTTACGCGCGGGTCGTGCTTTTCGTGGATGTCGCGTACGCCGGCTTTCATGACCACATCGTACATGCGCGCGTGGGCGAGCTTGGTGACCGTGGGATCGCTCCTGACTTTTTCGAGATAGCCAAGCAAGTTACCGCGCCAGGAACGCGTGTGATGTGAGTCTCGATCACTTTTAATGAGCTGTTCGAATTCCGTGTTATGGTCCATTCCAGCAGTCTCCCTTGTTCAGATCGCAGCCATGGATAAAGACGGCAGCGCGGCCAATCGAAACGTTAGATGTGCGGACAATTGCGAGGAAATAGGAAAAATCACCAGCAAAACGATGCGAACGGACGGGAAGGCTATTTCGACCTCGTGCTTCACCGGTCATATACAAACGGAAGCGAGCAAAAGTGCGCGGGAAAATAGAACGGGGAAAATTTCCGGGAGTGTTTTAAGGCTTGCATGCGACCTCCTTCATTCCACCGGTCGAACAGCCAAGCTCCTCGTCGTAAGTTAGACGTCAGTAAAACACATCTTCTTCATACCGCCAACACGATACATTGCACCGCAAATTCCCTACGATGTCAAGATAATTCGAGCTTATGCGTAAAAGACTTTAGGCACGCACAGTCAGAACTTTGTTCGCATCCGTGCGGATGTCTGCTAGAATCGGCCGCACGGGAAATTGCGCGCAGAAGCGTCGAAAGGTATTACGGCAAAGCAATGCGTCAGGAATCCTTACAGATCGAACCGGGACTGCGATGGTATGCGATTCGCACGAAGGTGAATCGGGAAAAAGACGTGGAGAAGCGACTCAAAGACCTCCGCCTGGAAGTGTTTCTGGCGTGGATGCGCACACGGCGGCGGATAGGCAGCCGCTTTCACTGGGTCTTGGCGCCGCTCTTTCCAGGTTACGTGTTTTGCCATTTGGATATGGTCCTATCCGGCAAGGCTGCGCGCTACGCGCCAGGCGTCAAGGATTTTCTCACATTCGGCAGCCGGATCGCGGAAGTCGGAGAGAACATTATCGAGGCGTTGCGCGAGCGTTGTCCCGGCGGTGTCGCGGACATCGATCCGGTGAACGCCAAGCCGGGGGATATTGTGCGTATCAATGAGGGACCGTTCTCCGGTCTGGAGGCGATCTTCGAGCAAAAACTCAAAGGCAGCGAGCGCGTCGCCGTGCTGCTTGATATTCTTGGCCGCCAGACACGCATCGTGTTGCCGAGCGAAACCATCGCCAAACTGTAAACCCGCCCGTGTGCTGGCGTGGATCCGCGGCCGGCGTATTCGCACGGCCAATCTCTCCTTAGCCGGGCCGTTGAATCATCCGGGGCCCATGGTCCACGTTTGACATCGTTCAACAGGCCTTGATAAATCCGCTCTGATTCGGAGTTGATCTGATGAGGGGGACCTCATGGGTAAGCCACGTTGGCAGAGGCGGCTGCTGTTCTTGTTTTCCGGGCTATGGGTTGTCGTTCTTGTTGGTCAAACTGTGCTTGACACCACGCGCTGGTTGAACGAGCCCTTCCCGGGTTTCTTCGTCTATGAAAATTTGGCCGTTGGTCCTTACTATGCGCCGGGTTGGACGGGGGCGGCATCCGGATTGCGCTCATTGGATCAAATCATCGGCATTGACGGTCGCGAGCTCAAACGTCGCTCCGAACTGTATGCGAAGGTGCACAACGCTCCGTCGGGCACGTCATTTCAATATCGCGTGATTAGGGGCAACCGAACATTCGACGTCAAAGTAGCTTCGATGACCTTCACGCTTCGTGACTGGCTGCTCGCATTCGGTCTGTATTTCGTGATCGGTTTGTCGTTTCTCGTGGTCGGTGTGGCGCCGTACTATTATCGAGCGTCTTCGGACGCGGCACTTTCGCTCTGTTTCATGGTCTTGCTGGTTTTCGTCTGGTTCCAAACCACCTACGATTTTATGACCGGTGGAATTCTGCCCAAGGAGATTCGTATCTTTGCCTTGGCGCTGACTCCGGCCGCGGCGATTCATTTGGCCCTGCTGCTGCGGAACTTAACAGTCGGCGTGGCCCTTCGAAGGCGGCACCTCGCGGCGCTCTACGGCGCCGGCGCGGCGCTCGGCGCGCTCAACAGCCTCGCTTTCTTTGCTCCGCTGGAGATTTGGATTCCGATATATCGCGGCTCTTACATCTTTGTCTGTATCGGCGCGCTGGTTTTTCTAGTGATCATCGCGAAAGCGCTGCGCCGGGCCCAATCGGATCTTGACCGCTCGCGCCTGCGCGTGATGTTGGTCGGCGGCTTGTTGGGATTTCTGCTTCCCGCGATTTCCACTTTAACCGCCACATCGCTCGACTTGCTCGTCCCGTATAACGTCGCTTTGATCCCGACGGTATTTTTCCCGATCTCGGTTGCCTATGCTTTGTTGAAATACAGCCTTTTCGATCTCGGCAATGCCTTGAAAGTAGCCGTCAGCCGCGTCGGGTTGGTCGCGCTATTGGTTGCGGTCTATGGCATCGTGGCGTTTATCGTCGCGCCCTGGGCGGGGCCGTACGCCAGAGATCCGCTCGTACCGATCTTTTTTTCGCTGCTGGTGGTCGCGATCTTCAATCCAGTATTGCGCTGGATGGAGAGCGTTGTCGACCGATACATCTACAAGCAAGAGTACGATCCCGCCGCAGTTCGATTCGAAATAAGCAAGTTTCTTCGGACTCTGAGCGATGGACCAGCGCTGGCAAACGGTTTCGCACAGCGCCTTGTCGACCGGCTGGCCATTGGCAACGTCTGCGTGCTCTACCGGTCCAAATATGCCAGTGCCGTATTGACTGGCGTGAGCTCGTCGATGGCGCCGATGGCCGATAGGCTGGGGCAAGAATTGGGCGTTGTCGGTACTCTGTTTCAAGAAAATAAGGATAGGGAGATCTCTCGCGATGAGGTAGCTACGAATCCACGATTTGACGACAGGCGAGATCTCTTTTTGGGTCTCTTCGAGCGCTGCAAAGCGGAGCTGGTGCTGCCGCTCGTCTACGAGGGCGAGGTTCGCGGGATGGTTTGCGCAGGCGCCAAACGCTCCAGCCATGAGTATAGCGGGGACGACGTGCGGTTGCTGACCACCCTGACAGAGCAGCTGGCTTTGTCTTTGGAAAACGGCTTGCTCTATGAAGAATCGTTGGCCGCGCGCCGGCGCGCGGAGGCCACCAGCCAGCGGTTGCTCGAGGTGGATCGGGTCAAGAAAGACTTTGTCGCGAACATTTGCCATGAGCTCCGCACTCCGGTCAGCACTATCATTGGATACGGCGAAGTGTTGCGCGAGCCGGGTTTTATGGGTAATCCGCGGGATATTCTCGACCGCCTGGTGAACAACGGACAGGAGCTGGCGAACCTGATGGACAACTTGATGAATTTTTCGCGTATGGAGGCGGATGGCCATTCCGCGCAATTCGAAATCGTGAAGCTCAAGGAAGTTTTGGCCGCCCTTGAAATCATGACCCAGCGGCTGATTCGCGAGCGTCCCATCGAATTCGGCATCCAACTCCAAGCGCCGGTAGACACGATCGAAAGCGACGGCCAAAAACTGCAGCAGATTTTGGTTCAGCTCTTAACCAACGCGCTTAAGTTTACGGAAAAAGGCCGTATCGAATTATTGGTTCGCCCATGCCGTGAGGCGGATCAAGAGATGTTGGAGATCGCCGTGGCGGATACGGGCATCGGAATCAGGCACGAAGACCAGGAGATCATCTTTGATGACTTTCGCCAGCTGGAAGATTCGTCGACCCGCCGTTACGGCGGCACGGGTCTGGGTCTCGGGCTGTGCAGAAAATTAGCTGCCGCGCTTGGGGGCGAAATGCGTGTGTCCAGCGAATACGGCGTGGGCAGCGTGTTTTCGCTGCTGCTGCCGGCGCGTATTTCACTGCGGGACGAAAGCTGTGGCAGCCCGGAGCCTCAGCCGATGTTCCTGTAATTGTTCGAGAGACCTGTGATAGAGTGAGTGAAGTTCAAAAAGGAAGGAACCTGAAGCCATGCCGCAATTGCGCCAATTGGTTATCGCCGCGGAAGATCCGAGCCGGCTCGCGGCTTTTTATCAGAATGTATTCGAGCTCGACAAAATCGATGCGGCCGAGGGCGCGGTGTTTCTTTCCGATGGAATTTTCAACCTGGCGTTGGTTCCCGAAGCGGATCCGCAAAAGCAGGGGTTCAGGAACTTGAGTTTTGACACCGTTCGCGTTGAGTCGCTGGGCAAGAAGTTGGCCCACGTCAACATGCAGGAATCAGCGGTGGTTTCGGTCCAGGCGGTTAGCGGAGTGGAATTCGAAGTGGCTGATCCGGACGCCAACATCGTGGGCATCTGCCGGCGCGCCTTCGATGTCGCGTACGATAAGCGCCCGGTGCCGATTCGCCATATCGCTCTCTACACGCCGAATCCGCCGCGCATGGCCGAATTCTATTGTAAGGTTTTCGACATGAAAGAAGTCGAGAGGACCGATCGCTCATCGATCTTCGTGTCCGACGGTTATTTCAACCTTGCGCTCCTGTATCAACGCAAGGAAGAACCGATAGGTCTCAATCATTTCGGATTTCATGTTCACAGCAATGAAGAAATGCAGACGCGCGCGGAAAAGGCGGGAGTCCGGCGCGGCGCGGCGCGGCCGCAAAGAATTCCTTTTGCGGAATATCGGGTTCATGATCCCGAGGGAAACGGCATCGATATTTCGCAAAAAGGCTGGCATGTGTAAGTTTGCTGGTTTTAGATTGACGTCCGATTGCCAAGTCGATCGACGTTGCTTCAAAGCAATACCGATGATCGACAATTGAGAATCGCCAGAGTCGATTCTCGAATCAGGATCTTGAGATGGTTCATGAATAGCGATGAATTTTTGGCAGAAATCCTGGCGCCGGTGCATGAATTCTGCCGTGCCCTCGACGCCAAACCTCCTGCCTACAGTTACATACCCCTGCGCACCGATGAGGAGCGCATTCGTGTAATGCAGAGCCGGCTTTTCAACGAACTGCGCGCCGCGGATCTATTCGGCGCCTGGCTCAAGACCACGCCGGAGCTGGATGTCAAAGCGACGATGGCGGAGTCGGCCCACGAGGAAATGGTTCATGCGCAGTTGTTGTCGAAGCGCATCCGCGACCTTGGCGCGGAACCGTTCGCATACAAACCCCTGCCGGCGCAGATCGCCATGTTCAACGCCATGGAAGGGCTCAATGACACCTGTGAGCGGATTGCCGGCTTGTCCCTTGCAGGGGAAACCGTGGCCAACTATCTGATCCAGATGTGTCTGAAATCGCCCGATGTGCCCGAATGGATCAAGCAGCCTTATCGGCGCATCACTCAGGACGAAGAAGGGCATGGCAGTGCGCCCCAGGAATTTCTCAAACGCTATGCGAACACCGAGGATCGCCAGGATCGCGTGCGCCGCGCCGTCGCCATGCGCATGGTTCTCTTTCACGAATACCTCGCGAGCCTCGACCGGTGGTCGATGGGGCAGGATCGCTGGTAGAACGGGCTTGGTCATCGACCGCGCTCGAGGAGGATCGACATCCAATAATGCTGCAAGGAGGCGTGAATGAGACTCTTGTTTTTCGATGATTACAAGTTCGGTGTACTGAAGGGCGACAGCGTCGTCGATGTCTCGCAGGTTGTCCACAATATTCCTCACACCGGACCGCACAATCTCATCAGCGGACTGATCGAACACTTCGAGACTCATCGCGGCGCGCTGGAACGTGCGGTGGCTGCCGGTCATGGCGTGCCGGTTTCGAGCGTGCGGATTCGACCGCCGCTGCCGCGGCCGGTCAACATCGATTGCATGGCCGTGAACTACATGGAGGACGGCACCCGCAAGGAGCCGGCGCCGATCAATGCCTTTCACAAGTCGCCGAGCGGTATTATCGGCGATGGCGACACGATGGTCTTGCCGGACGTGCCCGCCGCTATTTTTGAGGGCGAAGCCGAGCTCGCGCTCGTCATAGGTAAGCGCGCCGACAACGTGCCGGCGGCAAAGGCCATGGAATATGTTTTCGGCTATACCAATTTCATCGATGGATCCGCGCGCGGCCTTCCTCCGGCCGGAAATACCTTCTACCAGATGAAGTCGCGGGCCACCTTCGCGCCCATGGGGCCTTATCTCGTAACCGCGGACGAAATCAAGGATCCGCACGCACTGCAAGTCCGGCTGTGGGTGAACGGCGTGCTGATGCAAAACTACAACACGAGCGACATGGCGCACAAAATTCCCCGTTGCATCGAATGGGTGAGTTCGATTCACCCCCTCGAACCGGGCGACGTGCTGGCCTGCGGTACCAATCATCGCGGTTTGAATCCATTCCAGGACGGCGATCTGGTCGAGCTGGAAACCGAACTGCTTGGCCGGTTACGCGTGAACATTCGCGACGATCTTAAACGAACCTGGGCGCGGGAAACTCGCTTGCAGCGGCAGGAAAAGGGTTTGGAAGGATTTACTCCCCAGCTTACCGGGAAATA
>CAMLCX010000258.1 GCA_946478635.1 uncultured Pseudomonadota bacterium | reverse complement strand
AGAATCTCCCCTGGTAGCAGCCGACGCCGCGCACGTCGGGCACGCCGGCTTTGTCCAGATGATCCCAGATGAACGCGGAGCGAAGCAGGCCGTCGTCGGCGCCGCCGGGCGGGCGGGAGGACGGCGCGGCGGTGATGATCGGATGGGTGCGATGCATCAGCCGTTTCACCTTGAGAATCGGCTCGCTGCGCTCGCCGCTGGCATAATAGCCGGTCCATTCGCCGTACGGTCCCTCGCGCTTCGATTCAGTGGAAATGACTTCGCCTTCGATGGTGATTTCCGAATAGGCGGGGATGGGAAGACCGGTGTGCTTGCCGAGGATGACGTCCACGGCTTCGCCGCGGATGCCGCCGGCGTAGTCGTACTCGGACCGGCCCCACGGCATGTGGTTGGCCGCCGTCATGAGCAGGAGCGGGTCGTCGCCGAAGCTGATCGCCACGGGAAAGGGTTTGCCCTGGTCGAAATATTTTTGCCGCATGATGCGGCCGTGTTTGCCGGGCGAAATATAGAGCGCCAGGGTATCGCGGTCGTGCACCATGACCCGGTAGCAACCGAGATTGACCCAGCCTTCGTCGATGTCGCGCGAAATGACCAGATGGGCTGTGCCGAGATAGCGCCCGCCGTCGTCTTCATGCCAGCGGGGAACCGGAAGAGAGAGCAGATCGATGTCCTTCCCCTCGAAAACATTTTCCAGCACCGGCCCGGTCTCGACCACGCGGGGCGGAATGAAATTTTGATTATTGAGCCGCTCTTTCCATGCCTGAATGAATTCCGTTCGGCCGTAATCCAGCGGTAGATGAGTGGTGAGACACTGCCGCTTGAGCGATTGATGATGCACGCCGACGAGGACGCGATGGCCGGCCGGATAATCTTTGATCTCATCGAAAAGAATGGCCGGATAGGGCTCGTTGCGCGCGTAGACTTCGGTGATGGCGCCCATTTCCAGATTCCAGTCAACGCCGGGAATGCGCTTCAATTCGCCGAATGTTTCAACTTCGCTGATCCAACCGCGTAAATCAGAGTAGCGCATCATTCATCCTTCCTCGGGGTACTGAAACTTGAACAATGAATTACCCCGCAGCAAGCTGTGGGCTATCACAAAAACGCGACGGAAAGTATCCGAGAGGCGTCACCCCCGAATGTTTCTATCGGGGGTCCAGTTCCGGATCCGCCTGTGGTGAGCACGGTCGAACCACCGCTTAAAACATGCGGGAATGACGTCCTCGGAAAGAAATCAGCTTAACGCAGCAAGCTGCGGGGAATATGACCCGCAGCGATTCAACTCCAATGGCGGCGCACTTTTCAAGTGGTGTGTAATTCGAATGAAAGATTCAGATTGATGATACCCCGGAAGTGGCCGCCGTTGACGGAGTCTATTATTCCGCAGGGGCGTATGGCATACGCCCTCTCATACCTTTACGTAAGGCTTCCATCCTTCATTCCAGTCCAGATACTCGAGGCCAGCGAAGCGCTTTTTATAATCGTAGGCGAACGGTTCGCGATACGCATACCCCGGATAGTAGTAGCGATATCCTTCGTTCCGCGAGAACTGAATGGAATGGAGCATCATCAAAATTCCCAAGCTGCGCTTTGCTTCCGCGGGATCGAAAATCGCGTAGACCGCTGAAGTCGCGGTTTTGCCGAGATCCAAAAAGGTGACGCCGAGCAATTTCTTGTCTTGAAAAATGCACAGCTCCAAATTGCGGCAGGGAGCGGCATCCGGGATCGGCGACAGGAAATTGTCGAGGGACGTGGGCACATTTTCCTTGAATCGAACGCGGTGTTTCAGGAACAGTGTTTTTTTGGCCTTGTCTACGAAGGCGGGCCGCAGCAAGGTTTTCAGGTCGCGATTGATCGCGAGCACACGCTTCAAGCTGCGCGTGAGTTGAAACCGTTGAAGGTCCAATCTCAGCGGCAACACGGAATAGAGTTGGCTGCCATGAACAGAGGTCCGGTAGCGAAAGAAAATAATTCCGAAGTGCCTCCAACCCTCCGCCCAATATCGGTCCATTTCCTCGGCGGACGCTTCGACGCAAATGAAATGCTGATCGTCGTCGGGAGAGATCATGCGCGGTCGTCGAGTTAGCGAAAGGAGAGCCCAGTCGATCGGCTACGAAATTGAAAGGGACATTTTGCCGTAACAGAATGCCCCAGAGCATTCCTTTGGAACTCGTTACTTGCCTTTGTAAACTTTCTCGAAAAATCCTTCGTCGTCGAGTTTTTTGATCCAACTCGGGTCGACGATGCGCTCTGCTTTGACGGAAGCGACTTTGGGGTTTTGCTCGGTCACGTATTTGATCACCGTTTTTGTTCCCTCGACCGTCGGATAGGGTTTCCGGTCCAACTCTTCCAGCGCCTCGGCATAAAAATCCTCGGCGGCGTCGACATTGGGCAGGCGCAAATTCTTAGCGAGCACTTCTTTGACCGATTGTTTGTTCTCTTTGTTGAAGACGTACGCGTAGCCTTCGATGATCGCGCGAAGGAAACTGTCGTAAAGCTTCGCGTTGGCCGCCATATAATCCCTGCGAGCGGCCAGCACCGTGTTTTGGTAGGGAATCTTGGCCTGATTCATATTTAAAAGCTGAGTATAACCCTTGGCAAGCATGATCTTGGTGGGCAGCCGCTGCAACATGGCCGCGTCGAGCCCCTTTTGTTCCAGCGCCGCCATGCGCTCGGGATCGAGGCCGGTTTGCAGCAGGATGACATTGTCGCGCTTGGCGTCGAGCTTTAGATAATCAAGAGCGATCAAAGCCGATACGTGGGACGAACCGCCGAAGCGCGCCGTGCCGAGCCGCTTGCCTCTGAGGTCGGCGGCGGTCTTGATGTTAGGTTGGCTGACCAGGGTAAACGGCGAGGTGTTGCTGACGCCGAGAAACATCGCGATATCGGTGCCGTTGGCGACAAGGCTTACCAAGGCGGCGGGAGCATTGGCGGCGATCTGGATTTCCCCGGCGGCGAGCATTTGGCTCACGAGGGCGCCGCCCATGACGAAGATCAACTGCACGTCGACGCCGTATTTGTCGAAAATCTTTTTATCCCGGGCGACCCATAGCGGCGTATTGTGCGGCGTCGCGGTGGAGACCGCGACCTTCAGATGCTGGGGCCGCGCCGATTGAGCCTCAACATGACTGGCTATAACCAAGGCGCCAAGAAGCAGAACGAGTCCGGATCGAGCCGTCTTAAGTGTCATCTGTTTTGCCTCCACTGTTTGTGTACAAATCAGTCGTTCATGAACCTCGGCCGGCGCGTCCTCATGAAGCGGCCTGTTCAACAAGCGCGGGTAACAGTGTACACATTGGACCGGCTGATTCAATGTTTCTTCAGCCGGTGTAACCCAGGTAACTGCTTGGACGATCGCCTTGCGCCAATCAGAAATGTCGCCTAATTTGCGGAGGTGAATGAGCTTGCGCGCTCCGTTGATTCTGGGCGGTTGCGCCGAGGAGGAGTTCATGAAGCGAGTGTTATTTCTTGCCGTTCTCGCTTGCGTTGTGTCGAATGCCCATCGCGTTCATGGGGCGGCGACAAAAAGCGGCGGCGAAAGGGTCATCATCGGCCCGTGCCGACGACGTCGATGAGCATGCTGCCGATCTTCTTCGCGCAGGACAAAGGATTATTTCGTAAGGAGGAACTCGAGCCGCAACTTGTCTTTGTCGGCGGGCGGCTGCAAGTTCCGGCGCTGGCGGCAGGGGAGGTCGATTTCAGCGCGTCGGCGGAAACCGTGCTGCCCGCGGCGGTGCAGGGTTTGCCGCTCAAGGTTATCGTCTACACAAGGATCTCAGCTGCGGTGGCACTGCGGAAGTCGGAATATGTCCACTGGCTGCATTTCGAACGGACTGTCCCGTCCGATTAGATTAGCTGTTTTGTCACGGTTTATGCTTTGCAATCAGTTCACGGATTCTTGGAACGAGTTCCGTGGGAACTTCCATTATGGTCTGAGCAGAATCTTCATATGCCGCTTCGTCTTCGGCGACGGCCTCATCATCTGTCTGTTGCTCATAATGTTCGAGCACTCGACGGACTCTTTGCTCGTCCCAACCGGATGGAAATTTATTCTTTTTCATCTCTTCCCTTTCCTCCGTAGCCGTCGTCGGTAAGCGAATAACGCTTTTCCTTTTAGCTCGCACGCGGTGATTACGAATACACTGTTTGGTTCGGGGTCTGGAACGTAAATGACTCGAAGATACCGCCCGGCTTTGGTTTTGCCAAGGACGACCCGCGACCCCTCCCGACCAGGACGGTCCTCTCCCGGATCTGTGAGGACTTGGATAACCTCGTCTACCTCCACGCCATGATTATATATGTGCGGTCCGTTCGTTTCCGAATCGAAATAAAAACGACGCACGAAACTTATTATTTTTCTAATAGTCTTTTCATCCGCTCAACCACATCCGCCGGTTGAGCGATGACGTCGCGGGCGAGCGATTCCAGTTCGTCGCCGGCGACGGGCTCGATGTCGAGTTTCCGTTCTTTGGCCTGGGCCTGAAATTCGGGGTCGTTGAGGGTTTTTACGAAGGCGGTTTTCAACATCTTTGCGCGGTCCGGCGGGAGACCGGGGGTGCTGACGTAGGGACGGCCGAAGGCGCCGACGGCGAGGATGATCGTTGCGAGCCGCCTGCCGGCATCGGGGGTTTTATATTCATTCATGAGCTCCCAAATGGTCGGCACCTCGGGCAATCGGGGGTCGCGCTTTTTACCGGTTTGGATCAATACACGGACAAAACCATTTTTGAACCAGCCGATGAGCGGTTCGCGGCCGAATAGCGTTTCGAGTGATATGCCGCGGCAGTGGATCTCCTCGCGTTCAACGGCCAGGTCGACTTCAGGCCCATCTTTGTAACCCGTTAGAGTTTGAAATTTTGCGCCAAGGGTTTCTTCGAGCAGGTTGCCGGTGTAGTAGCCGGTTGAGGAGGTGCCGGTGGCGCCGCATTTAGGCGGGACGGATGCTTTGCGCACGTCCTGAATCGTTTTGTACGGCGTATTGGCGCGGATGTAGATGATCTGTTCCACCTGCGTCGGTGTGCCGAGCCAAGTGAACTTCGGCCAATCGAACTGAACTTCTTTTCTGCCCACGAGTTGATCGAAATAGAGTCCCGCGCGGATCCCGCCAAGCGTGAGGCCGTCCGGCTTGGCTACTTTATAAACGTAATTGGCCGCGATCATCGCGCCGGCGCCGGGCATGTTCTGCACGATGATGTTGGGATTGCCGGGAATATATTTGACTAGATAGCGGGCGATCATGCGCGTCCAGGCGTCATCAACGCTGCCCGCGCCATAGCCCGCGACGATACGCACGGTTTTGTCTTGAAAGAACGGCGCTTGAGCGAGCGCGTCGGTGATTGAAGCAAGTACGAGAGCGAGAACTAAGAAGAGTCGGTTCATAGCTATCCTCCCCATGCGTGATCGTTCGGCGCGGAGCATACTCGGTTTGCTATGAAGGATACAACAGGATTTGATCGCAAAAAGCCCAGCGCGTGAAAACTGCAACCCCAGGAGAGTAAGAACGACTTACCGCAGAGACCTAGCGCGGCGAAACCGCAACCAGAGCAGAACAAGACATTTCACCGCAGAGACACTGAGTTCGCAGAGTTCGGAATATTTCTTTATCAAAAGCCACTTTACTCCTCATTCTCCGCGTCTCCGCCGAGATTTATCCGGGAGCAGCGCTTCTATTCCTCTGGTTTGAAGTCGAGCATCCCCTGAAATTCGAGGCCTTCGATTTCCTGCAGCGTTTTTCCGGCGATGCCTTGCAGATCGCCGTACATGCCAACGGTGGCGTTCATGACGCGGTCGATCTGTTCCTCGCGCTTGGCCCATTGGCGGGTGATGGCTTTCTTTTCGCGATCAAGATCTTCGCGCATGGACGAGAAAGCTTCGACGATGGCTTGGACGCGCTGCCGAAAGCGCGGGCCGGTGAGATAGCCGTAGACCATCTCCATTTTGGTTTGCTGGCCCTCGGAAGCCTGGCGGGTGCAGGCGACTTCGATCAAGGTGTGGCGTAGCGACATGGCGACCGGCAGGGCGACCTTGGGGTCGGCGACCCAGACGCCCTCTAGAAATCCGAAGGTGTCGATGTCTTTGGGCAGAGCCTGGCTGACGATCACGGCGATCTCGGCTTTGGCGGCGCGTTGATCCTCACGCAGTTTGGGCAGCCAGCCCTCGCTCCAGTTTTTCGTCCGCTTGGATTCCCAAAGGATCGTGCCGCAAACTTGATTGGCCGGGCCGAAAACCCGTTGCAGCACGTCGCCGCCGAACTCTCCCTTGGGCACGGGCTGAATCGTGTCGCGCGGAAACTTCGCCGCGAGCAGCGACTCGAGCTCCAGTTCTTGCACTTCTCCTTGAAGCTGCTGGGAGCCCTGCTCGGCGCGGCGCTTCAAATCTTCGATCTGCTTCTGCATCGCCGTGATGGTCTGATCTTTTTCCATCACCTTGAACTTCAGCTCTTCCTCCGCTTCCTTCCTGGCCTTGTCGCGTTCGCTGCCGAGATCGGCTTGTACTCGTTTCTCAATCGTCAGGTCCAACTCGCGCTTGGCGTCTGCGAGTTCGCGTTCTTTGCGCAGCAACTCGGTTTGGACTTTCTGCGCTTCAGCAAGCTTCGCATCGCGTTGTTTCAGTACTTCTTGTAGGATACCGATCTCTTTGGCTTTTTGTTCGAGATCGCCGCCCAGCACGAGCTCGGCCTTTTGCTGCTCTTCAGCAGCGATTCGAATACGCTCCTGCTGGACTTTTTGCGCCACCTGTTGGTCAACTGTGGCTTTAGCTTTTTCGATGGACTCGGCGCGTTCATTCAGAGTCTGCACGCGCTTGGCCAGGTCGGCGTCTTTTTGCGCCAGGCGTTGCTCGTAGTCACGCCGCACGGATTCGAGCAAAGGCGCGGCCAGAGATTCCGTAAGTTTAATTTCAATTTTGCACTGCGGGCAGATAACTGTCGGTTCGGCCATGA
>CAMLCX010000257.1 GCA_946478635.1 uncultured Pseudomonadota bacterium | reverse complement strand
ATATGAAACATTCGCGCCGGTGCCTTCGTTCCTCCAGAGTTACAACTCGATCAACAGAGTGTCGTCAGTTTTTCTCGTAGCATGAATAATCCCGGCTAGCGGTCGATCTCGTTCCGTTGCTCTTTGATGTAATCCATAAGATTCCATGCCCAAACGAAATTTTTATGCCGGCGTCTTTTTGGTCAGTTTCGCCGCTTTGATGCTGCAGATCGTCCAGACGCGGATTCTATCCGTCGTCGTCTGGTATCACCTGGCCTTTTTCGTGATCAGCTTGGCGATGTTCGGACTAACCGCCGGCGCGGTTTGGGTTTACCTCAAGGGCGATCGGTTTTCGGCCAAGACGCTTTCCTACGATCTCGCCTATTTCAGCGGTTTGTTCGCGTTTACCACCGCCGTCGGGCTCGCCACCCAAATGACGCTCGCGCCGGTGATCACCAGGATCGCGACGACATTTTGGGTGTGGACGGAACTGGCGCTCTGTCTGTCGGCGCCATTTTTTTTTGCGGGCGTGGTCGTCAGTCTCGCGCTTACGCGAAGCCCCTATTCGGTCGCGCGCGTTTACGGCGTCGATCTCGTGGGCGCGGCAAGCGGGGCGGTGGGAGCATTGTTATTATTGGAAGCGACCGATGGACCTTCGGCGGTCCTGTGGGTTGCGGCATTTGCGGCGGCGAGTTCGGTCGCGTTTTCAGTCTCGGGCATCGGCGTTACGCCCGAAACCAAGCCGCGGTTTCATAGCTGGATCTGGCAGCGCCAGTGGATTTTTCTTGGGCTGCTCGTCGCCGCCCTGGTCAATCCCTATCTCGAGCATGGTCTCCAGCCGATCGCGGTCAAGGGTAAATTTGAGTTTCCCGGCACCCATGCGCTGCGCCGGTGGAATTCGTTCTCCCGAGTGGACGTGAGTCCGGTGTTTGTCGGCGCGCCGATTATGTGGGGGCCGTCGCCGAAGATGTTCGAGAAGCGCTGGCAGATCGAGCAAGTGGATCTGTTCATCGACGGCGATGCCGGCACGACGGCCTATCGCTTTGACGGCAATTTTAACAACGTCGAGTTTCTCAAGTACGACGTTACCAACCTCGGTTATTTTTTACCCGGCCGCGAGCGCGGTGTCGTCGTCGGCGTCGGCGGCGGGCGGGACGTTTTGTCGGCGGCCTTGTTCGGCCTCAAACAGGTCACCGCGGTAGAGCTCAATCCAATTCTCGTCGATCTGCAAACACAATCGGACGGGCTGCTTCCGTTTACCAATCTCGCCGCTATTCCGGGCGTGCGCTTTGTCGCCGACGAGGGCCGAAGCTGGCTGGCCCGGAGCCGGGATCTTTTTGACGTGATTCAAATGAGCCTGGTGGACACCTGGGCAGCGACGGGCGCCGGCGCATTCACTCTGAGTGAGAACGGCCTCTACACGGTCGACGCGTGGAAAATTTTTATGAGCCGCCTGACTCCGAAGGGGGTTCTGACCGTGAGTCGATGGTACGAGCCGACCGCGCCCGATGAGACCGGACGGCTCGTCAGCCTGGCGGCCGCGACTCTGATGGAAATGGGCGCTCGCGAGCCACGCCGCCATCTCTTCGTCGCCGCGCAAAAGCAGATCGCCACGCTTGTATTGTCGAAGTCTCCGTTCACGCCGAGCGACATCGAGGCGTTGGAAAATGCCGCGGCTTTCTACCAGCATGAAATTCTCATCACGCCCAGCCGCGAGCCGGCTTCAAGAGTGCTCGCGCGCATCGTCGGCGCAGCGAATAGGCGATCGCTGGATTCTTTTACCGAGACACTCGATTTTGACCTGAGCCCGCCCACCGACGAGCGGCCATTTTTTTTCAACCAATTGCCACTGTCCCGGCCTCTGCAAGCGTTCAGCGTGGCGCGCGGGTTGCTCGCGACGAACTCCCAGGGCGGCGGGGTGCGGCGCGGCAATCTTGTCGCGACGGTTACTTTGCTGGTGCTCTTCACCATCGCGTTGGGTCTCGTCGTGGCCGTTCTGATTATTCCGCTGAGCGGCGCGATCAAAGATGTTGGCGCGCGCCTCGTGACGCGCGGTACGCTCTATTTTTCGCTCATCGGCATGGGTTTTATGCTGATCGAGATCGGCCTTTTGCAGCGCATGAGCATCTTCCTCGGTCATCCGGTTTATTCGCTGAGCGTGTTGCTGTCGACGCTGATCCTATCCACCGGCATGGGAAGTTTTTTGTCGGAGAAATGGCCTCTCCACAGCAAAGCACGGTTGGTCTCCTGGGGCGTGACAACGGGGATCTACGCTTTCTCACTGCCGTTTATTTTGCGACCGCTGTTCACATCCTTTGGCGCCGCCGAACTCGGGACGAGAATCGCCTTGTGCGTGGCGCTGATCGCGCCGGCGGGCATTTTGCTGGGTTTTGGTTTTCCGACCGGCATGCGCCTGGTTTCAGCGATTGATCCCAAGCCGACGCCATGGTTTTGGGGCATTAACGGCGCAGCCGGGGTGCTCGCGTCGATCATTGCTGTGACTTTAAGCCTGGCGCTCGGAATCGGCGCAACCTTGGCGCTCGGCGCTCTCTGCTACGTTGGTTTGGTTCCGAGCGCGCTGGCTTTGCTGCAATTGCAAAGCGCAGCCGCGGAAAAGAAACTGCAAAGCCCTAAGCAGGTATCCCGGAGAGAAGCGAGAACTTCCTCCGCCCGTCGCCGCTGATTTTCTCGGTGGGTCAAAACTCCGCGTTGCCCGGTGTGCGTGGAAATGGAATTACATCGCGGATATTTTTGAGGCCGGTGAGATACATCATCATGCGCTCCAGCCCCAGGCCGAAGCCGGAGTGCGGGACGGAACCGTAGCGGCGCAGGTCGAGGTACCACCAGTAGGCTTTTTCATCGAGCCCCGCGTCGCGCAGCCGGGCCAAGAGCACGTCATGGCGTTCCTCGCGCTGGCTGCCGCCGATGATTTCACCGACCCGAGGCACGAGCACGTCCATGGCCCGCACGGTCTTGCCGTCTTCGTTGACGCGCATGTAGAAAGCCTTTATTTCCTTCGGATAGTCGGTGACGATCACGGGCTTCTTGAATACTTCTTCGGATAGGAAGCGTTCATGCTCGGTCTGCAAATCGTTGCCCCATTCGACCGGAAACTCCCAGGTCTTGCCGGATTTTTTCAACTCGGCAATGGCGTCGGTGTACGTGATGGCGCCGAAATTTGCTTCGGCGACATGTTCCAGAGTGGCGAGGACCGACTTTTCGATGAACTGATTGAAAAACTCCAGATCTTCCCGGCAGTGCTCGAGCACCTGGCGAATGACATGCTTGAGAAACTCTTCGGCCAGCCGCATGTTATCTTCGAGCTCGTAGAAGGCCATCTCGGGCTCGATCATCCAGAATTCGGCGAGGTGGCGCGGCGTGTTGCTGTTTTCGGCTCGAAACGTCGGCCCGAAGGTATAAACGTTGGAAAATGCGGAGGCAAAAATTTCTCCTTCGAGCTGGCCGCTCACCGTGAGGTAGGCAGGTTTCGTGAAAAAATCCTGCTGCCAATCAGTCCTGCCGTCCGGGGTGCGGGCCGGCTGCTGCAGGTTCAGAGTGGTGACGCCGAACATCTGTCCCGCGCCCTCGCAGTCCGAGGTCGTGATGATCGGCGTTTGCACGTAAAGAAAGCCGCGTTCCTGAAAAAAAGTATGGATCGCGTGGGTGAGCGCATTGCGCACGCGAAAGGCAGCGCCGAACGTATTGCTGCGCACGCGCAGGTGAGAGATTTCCCGCAGAAACTCGAGGGTGTGCCCTTTCTTTTGCAGCGGGTAGGTCGCGGCGTCCGCCGTGCCGTAGAGCTGGATCGACGCAACTTTAAGCTCGACGGCCTGCCCTTTGGCGGGCGACTCGACCAGCGCTCCGGTTGCCGCGATGCTGCTGCCCGTGGTGACTTGTCTCAGTATTTCCTCAGGCACGACGCCGGCGTCAACCACGAGCTGCATGCTTTTGAAGCGCGAGCCGTCGTTGAGCTCGATGAACGTGATCCCTTTGGAGTCGCGCCGCGAGCGCACCCAGCCGCGTAAAATAATCTCGCTTCCGGTCGCGAGCTGAAAAGCTTTTTTTATCGAAACGAATTCTCCCGCCATAGTCTCCAAGTATCCGAGGCCGTGCAACAATGTCAATCGGGCGCGGGGATCATTTGTCGGCGCCATTCGGAGGGCGCCGGCTGAAGTCTAAACTTCGCGAAAATCTTTCATCCGGAGGTTGGATTTCCAGCCCGTGATCCCGGTGTGACCTGGTTCGTCTCTTGGTAGTACAGCGAATAGTCGGGACTCAGGCGGATCTCATGCAAGTTCATATGCCGCAGGTCTTCGTTGGATTCCGGAAAATAAGGATCGGCGACAAAAACGATTCGCCTTGTGCCCGGCGGTACTTTGACTTCCGGAGAAATGATTGTCCGGCCGTTGCGCGCGCCGAATGCATGCCATTTTTGTCCGTGGACGTCCGTTTGCTGGTCGGCCAAATAAACCTGGTATTCCGGTAGATAGTACTGAATATGTCGAAATCCGGAGAAAGTGGATCTCTGTTTTCCTAAAATCAAAGTTCCGTCGCTGGGAAAATTTTGCTTGATGCCGGAAAAGATCATGGTAAGCAACCGCTCATGTGTTCGCAGGCCGCTTACGGAAAAGCCGCTATCCGTCAAGCAAAAGACCGCGATGTTCGAAGCAATCACGACCGCGACGATGATTGCGGTAGCTTGTTCCGATGGAAAATTGGCAAATCCACGAAACGTTCTTAGGAGGGCCAGTGCCTGGCGAACCGCGGCCGGCGTCAAAATAAAAAACGCCGGCAGCAAGACGAGCCCATAGGAGTATTTGTAAGGCGGAATAAAAACGATCGTGAAAAACAATAGAGCGGGCGCAAGCCAGACAATAAAGAAGAGAATTTTCTTGCGCGGAAGCAGTGGCCATTGTCGCTTCCGTACCAGCATGTAGCCAACCGCCATGAGAAAAATCGTACCCAAGCCGACGCCATAAGACAAAATTCCGACGAGGGTCAACAACGTGTCGATACGGCTCGCGGCGGCGGCGTGCCAGATCGCGCCGCTGTCGTTATTGAACCGCCATAGTTCCGAAGAGGCGGCAAAGTAGCGCGTCGCGCCGCCGGTCGCGATCAGCATCGGAATAAACCAAAGACTGATGGTGAAAAGAAGCACCAGGCACGCTGTCGAGAAAATACGCCAGTTGCGTTGGCCGACGGCCAGCAGCCAGAGGGGCCCGAGAAACAGGCCGAGATCCTGTCGGAAACCGACAGCGACTCCGAGAGTGATCGAGAGCGGATAAATCCAACGATCTTCGCCATGAAGCAGGCGCCAAACGCCCAGCGCAATAATGCTGGAAAAAAACGCCGCCACGGCATAACTGAGAGCGACCTCTCCAAAAAACCAAAAGAGCGGGCTGGTCACTGCAAGCAGCGCCGCCCACCATCCGTCCCGCCGGCTAAATACCGTGCTGCCGAGATTGTAAATGACCGCCACTGCGAAAGCGCTCGCGAGCGTACTGAGCCAAACCAAGCTCGAATTGGCGTCGCGCAGAAAAAAATCCAGCAATTTTGCCGTGTGAACGTATAGAAAATAACCCGGCGGGTGAGGTTGATGAAGATAAACGTCGTAGTTTCTCATGCCGAGCGCAAATTGCACGGAGTCGTGATCGTAGAGAAGATGACTCTGGAACGGCAAGCGCGTGAGAAGCGTGAGGCCAAAAAATATCAGCGTATGCACGCGCCAGTTTTCGTCTGTATTGGGCAGCCGCTGGTGTAATAGGTTGCGAATCCGTTGGAACATTGTTCAGTGCAAGAGTAACCGCGCCTATTATCGGTTAAACCCAGAAATTTTCAATTGATAATATTCAAAGACGAACGGTCGCCGAAAAATTCACTGCGCGGCGCCGCGGGCGGGGATCACGCGGGGCCACGATGCGTCTATCTCATTATGGAGAGTCGGGTAGAAGATTGTGGAAGAAAAAGCCGGCCGGGCTGCGGTCGGCCAGTGCAAACCGACCGGCTTTTCTGGTGGGGACTACGGCGCGGGCTTGATCGTAACGCGCATCACGCTGACCGGCTGTGAATACGACTTGCCGTCCTGAACTTTTTGAACGACGCCGTTTTCGGCTTTGCCGGTATTGGGCCGCTTTTGCCGAGGCCCTTGCTCCGAACCGATCCCGGGCTCCTGATCGACTTCAGTCCCGGCGTTCCACATCATGATTTGTGAAGTGATGTCGCCGCTGATGGCTTTGCCGTCTTTGAATAGCTCGATGCCGGCCTCGTCGGGCGAATAGAACCAATCATTGGATTGGCCCATCATCAGCGTCATCGATAGCCGGTCGCCGGGCATGGCCGAGACCGTCAGTTCGTAGGCGCCGCCCGGAGTGATCGGCCCCGGCGCGCTCGCGCCGACCGGCGTATTGAAAACCGTGACGGACTTGATTCCCTTGCCGCCCGCGAGCGACTTGGCGAGCGTGCTCGGATCGCCGTCCTCGGACTGGGCTTCCAACCCTTTGCCGCGATCCTTCTTCCCCGATGTGAAGATCGGCGCCTTATCCGTATGCACTACCGCCAAGCCCGGCGAAAAGGCGAGCGACCATTTGACTCCATTCGATGCCGTGAAGGCGTCCGCCTTGGTTGTGTTCTCAACGCGGACGGTAAATTTAGTCGGCTTATCGCCGTTGCCCGAGGCAACTCCAGCGACGCCAAATACTAATCCGGCAGTGATTGCCAAGAATTTTGTAAACACTTTTTTATCCTCCTTAGATTGTTTTTATCGCGAGCTTGATTCTTCAACCTCGCTGGACTCCGGTTCTTGTAAGCTTGGATGCCTGTCCCGGAGGAAAGGATGCAGGCGTGGCGGCGATAAAATTTCGTTCAAAGTTCAAGGTTCAAAAATTCAAAGCAAATGACCCAGGTCAATTCGTTCAATCGCTTCGCGGCGTTCACGTCGAACGCAATAACTGGTTCAAAGATGCATG
>CAMLCX010000256.1 GCA_946478635.1 uncultured Pseudomonadota bacterium | reverse complement strand
AGCGGTTCGATCTTGGGTTCCTTTGCTGCTTATGCCATCGAAAAGAAAGTTTCCAAGAATCGAGCCGAGTTTGGCAAAGGCGCGATCGAAGGTGTTGCCGCGCCGGAGTCTGCCAATAATGCCGGCGCGCAAACATCTTTTATTCCACTGCTCACTTTAGGAATTCCGTCCAATCCGGTCAGCGCCCTGATGGTCGGAGCCATGATTGTCCACGGCATTCAGCCCGGACCGTCGGTGATCACTGAGCAGCCGGCACTTTTTTGGGGCATGATCGTGTCAATGTGGATCGGCAATCTTTTCCTGGTGGTTCTTAACTACCCGCTGATCGGCATGTGGGTGCGCTTGATCATGATTCCATACCACCTGCTGTTCCCTGGAATCCTGGTCTTCTGCGCCATCGGCGTGTTCAGTTTGAAAAACGCCACCTTCGACGTTTACCTGATGGCGGTGTTCGGCGTCGTGGGCTATGTATTTTCCAAGCTCGGCTGCGAACCAGCGCCGATGCTGCTCGCTTTTATCCTAGGTCCGCTGATGGAAGAATACCTGCGTCGCGCAATGCTGTTGTCGCGGGGCAATCCGTGGGTGTTCGTTCAACGGCCGATCAGCGCCACTCTGCTAGCGCTCGCCGTGCTCGCACTGGGCACAGTGTTGATTCCCGCATTCAGTAAGACGCGCGAAGTCGCTTTCAAAGAAGAGATTGTTTGATGGATTGCCTCGTCTTACATCCCGCGCAGCTTCGAAGTTGGCTGTCAATGCCCTCGCCGTAGCTCTTACGGGAAATGTTTCAATCGTGCAATTGCGACCACGCTTACAGCGCTGGCCGGTAAAATCTCAGCGCGTTGCCGCCCAACACGGCTTCTTTGTCTTCCATTTTCAAATCGTCGCGCTCAAGCAACTCGTCGATCTCGTGGCGGCATTTAGCCGCGTCGAACACTTCGTGGGGAAAGTCGCTGCCGAATAAAAAGGATTGCCGGCCGCCTTTGCGGACCGCGGTGCCCAAGCCGTCATCGTCGCAATCGAAGCCGACGAAAATTCTCCCGCCGCGCAACTGCTTCATGAAATAATCGCTCGCCTTCTCGCCCTGCTTCGGCCCGCCGATTATCGCGTCGTTCAAATCCAGCTGAACGTGACCCTCGTGGTACGAGCGATCGAGACGATCCATCATGAACGGCACCCAAGTGGCACCGCCTTCGAGAAAAGCGACGCGCAGCTTGGGAAAGCGATCGAACACGCCGTGCGCGAGCATGCCGGCGCATTGGATCATCAAGCTAAAGGGGTGACCTAAGGCGTGTGCGGGATAGTAGGTCGCGAACGAGTCGAGCCCCATGTGATTCAGGCAGCCGACGTGAACAGCGATGGAGCAGCCAAGCTTCTCGGCTTCCTCGTAGATCGGCCAGTAAATCTTATTCCCCAAGTGGCCCTGAATCGCTTCACCGTTCGACGGCAACATGCCACCCAGCATGCCCAGTTCCTTCACGGCCCGGCGCAGTTCCGAAATGGCTGCATCGACGTCTTGAAAAGGTACAAGCGCTATTCCTTTGAGACGGGAGTTTTTATTGAGAAATTTTTCGTGGAGCCAATTATTATAGGCTCGGCATGCGACGACAGCCCATTCGGGCGCCACGATTCTGCCGACCGCGAGACCGGCTGTCGGATAAAGTACCGTCCAGCTGATCCCTGTCTTGTCGAGAAACTTGTTCCAATGATCAGCCGAAGGGTTGCCCGTGGCGCGGCGATTTCGTTTCAAGTAGCGAAAATGCAAATGATCGAACTCAGGGAATAATTTCACCATCTGATTTCCTCTGGGCATGTAGGCGGCGATCTCTTCGCCGCAAGCATGATCGTTGATATGACCGTCCGCGTCGATGATTTGCATGCTCCCACCTTCCGTAACGTTCGCCAGCCGCGAAAATGATGCGCGCGAGCCGTGTAGCGACGATTAGTATACGTTGAGGAGGAGCGTCAAGAGATAACCGCGCCGGGGAGAGGCGGTGGAGATTTTGCGTCCGCGACGCTTCTTCTGCTATGGTCGTGCGGCTGACGTCATGTTTTAACGTTGGTTTGGCGGTTGTTGCTCGCAGTTATCACACGAATCCGGTCGATTTTCAGTTTTTGCGAGGGGCAGCGAAGCAGCTAGAGAGCAAATTTACCGTTTGTAATTCACCTAGGCATATCAAGGAGGGCAACGTGGATTGGCTATTTCAAACTGAAAACTCATTTTCATATGTATTTCTTAGATTCGGTTTGGCTCTGACATTTTTCATGCACGGAACGCAGCACGCTTTTGGTTGGCATGGCGGTAAAGGACCCAAGGCGCAAGTGATGAATTGGCGGGACAAATACCACATCCCCGTCCCGATGGGAATTTTGGCCTTGGTCATCGAGCTTTCCGCGGTCGTTTCGTTCGCTCTTGGTTTCCTGGTCAGGCCTGTGGCGTTCGGCTTGGCGGTATTTATCGCGTTTGCGCTTTTTCTCAGTCACTGGAGCAACGGCTTCTTTCTGGCTCAAGGACCCGGCAAGGGCAGCGGCATCGAGTACACGTTGGCGCTGTTCCTCATGGCCACCGCTCTCGTATTCGGCGGCGCCGGCGCCTTGTCAATCGACGGGTTACTCGCGCGGTAGAAGCTTTACTGCTTTCACGCGCCTGGTCAGCGTCAATGCCGGGTGTTTCATCGATTCGAGCCCGCCTTGCGCTCAGCTTGCGACGGACTTCCCGAGGTTGTCTTGGTACGCCTCCGTTTGCCGCGCCCGCTATTCTTCGCTATTAATCGACAAACTCTCGGAAAAGTACAACTTTGTAGTGGATTCCCGCGTCAACTATTTGCTTCTCGCGACGGCGTTGCTCGGAACGTTTTTTTCCGGGACGGCGACCCGCATCGTCAGTATCTCGATGCCCACGGTGGCGCAGAGTCTAGGCACTGATTTGCTCGGCGTTTCGTGGGCGTTGCTTTCCTATCAGCTCTCGAACATCGGTTTGTCGGTGATTTTCGGCCGCATCTCCGACCTGTGGGGCAGGGAAAAAATGTTCACCCTGGGCTTCCTCGTGTTCGCCCTCAGTTCTTTACTCTGTGGTTTCTCGCAGACCGTGCTGCAACTTATCATCGCGCGCTTCGTCCAGGGCGTCGGCGGCGCCATGTTGCAGTCGTCGAGCCGGGCGCTGGCTTCAGAATCGGTGACGGAGGACCTCGCCGGGCGGGCGCAGGGATATATGACGACCGCCCACCACGTCGGCTTTATTCTCGGTCCAAGCATCGGCGGTTTGATGATCGACTATTTTAGCTGGCGGTGGAGTTTTTTTCTGCTCGCGCCGGTCGGTTTCGGCGGCGCCGTGCTTGCCGTCATGAATTTGAAGCGGCGCGTCGATGTGACGCCACGTTCCATTGTTTCTATCGACTATCTCGGCGCGGCGCTTCTGTTCGCGATCACGACTACCTTGGTGTTTCTTTTCGATCGCCGCACGCATCAGATGATCGGCGGTTCGACGCAAAATCTTTTGCTGATGGTGTTGATCTTCAGCCTGGCCGCGTTTCTCTTGCACGAATCGCGAACCCAAAATCCGTTCGTCAATCTTGAATTATTCAAGATCCGGCGTTTCAGCTTCAGCGTTGTCAGTCTGCTGGTGATCGGGATGTGCTATTCCCTCACTGGTTTTCTGCTGCCCTTTTACCTTCAGGACGTGCTGCGACTTTCCGCCACGCAAGTCGGCGTGCTCTTTATGGCTCCCTCTGTCCTGACCGTCGCTTTGGCCCCGCTGAGTGGCACCATGACGGACCGGTTGGGGCCCCGAGTGCCGGCGACTATCGGCGTGTTGTTCATGCTTGTCTCGCTCTCCGTCGGCGGCCTCCTGCGCGTCGACTCCCATTGGACGCTGCCGGCGCTCTTGATCATTGTCGGGGCAATCACCAACGGAATTTTCAATCCGGCCAACTCGACCGCCATGATTGCCATGATGCCGCGGGAACATCGGGGTTTTGCCTCGGCGATGAACCACGTAACCTTCGGCTTCGGCAACGTCCTTGGAGTTGCTCTCGGCGGCTTGAGCATGTCGCTCGCCTTCGAGCATTTTACCGGCAGGCAGGCGATGAATCTGACGACGGAGAATCCTATCGGGTTTGTCGCGGCGCTCAACACGACCTTCCTGGCGGCGATTATTTTCAGTGTCATCGGTGTTTTTACCTCGGCGCTCGGCGGAGCGACAAAGTCGGTTAAATTGGCGCAGTCAACGGCAGAGAACCAACGATGACCGGTCGACTGGCGGCAACAAATCGCAAAGTTTTGTCCGTGCGCAGCAAATTTACGTTGATAGTGATTTCACCGCGCCGTGCCCGAGTGTGGCCAATGGTTTTGCTTTTTTATGCGAGCATAGCGCTGGTGGGAAATGCACCCGCTGCTTCCGCGCCAGTCGCCCCGACGACAGTGACGGATATTTCTTATTCCGGCACCGCGCAGGGTGAACGGCGGCAGAGCTTCGATCTTTATCTGCCCGCCCAAACGATTCATCGGCCGCCGCTGTTGATTTTTGTGCACGGCGGTTTCTGGTTGCTTCCCGATGACGAATACCGCATCGGCGCATCGCTCGCCGAAAATTTAGTCAAAGACGGGGTTGCCGTCGCGCTTTTGCGCTATCGCCTGGCGCCGGCGAATCGCCACCCAGCGCAGGCCGTCGACGTGGCCGCCGGCGTGGCCCATTTGATCCAGAGCACCGAAAAATACGGTTACGATCGCAGCCGCATCTTTCTTGCGGGGCATTCCGCTGGCGGCCATCTGGCATCGCTGGTGGCGCTCGACCGGAGCTATCTCGCCAGGCATGGATTGTCGCCGGGCTCGCTTGCCGGCGTCATATCCATCAGCGGCCTCTACGATCTTGCGCCCACCTGGAATGTGTCGACCAATCAAAAAACGGCTACCGAACGAACCTTCGGAACGGATGCGGCGATTCTGAAACAAGCCTCGCCGATCCATCATGTTCGCGCTCAAGCGCCGAGTTTTCTTGTCGTCACCGCTTCCCAGGATATTTCCGGGTTCGCTCTTGACGCGCGGCGATTCGCCGACGCTCTGCGGCCGGCGGGCAACAACGCGATCCAGCAGTTCATGTTCAAGGGCGTGGATCATTTCGGCATTGTCAAGGTTGATGATGAAAACAACGCAGTTCGAAGAACGATCCTAGGCTTCATGGGCGTGAAAGCGCTGCCCGAGCCATTGGCTGTCCTGGTGGCGGCGAAACGAAGATGGGTGGACCCCCCCTATTCGACGCGCCCGTTTTGGAAACATGAAAAATTGATCCGTTCCTATCCCATCGACGATCGACTGTTGAAGAGGTTGTCTTTCATCTATCGCGATCGCAAAGAAGAGTTGCAGGAGTGGCCGTTAAAGCAGTTTTATGCGATGGATCTTTTTGCTTTCTTGGACGCGTTGCCGAGGGAGAAAGCGGGCGAAGGAGACTACATCGTCTTGACGAACGTTCGCGGCGAACGCCAGGTCTGGCACCGCAGGCAAATCGAAGCGTACAAGCCGGTGGTTGTGGTGGGCATCGATGATGAGAAAAATCTCTTCCGCCTCAGCACCTTCTACCGGATGTATCACGAATACTCCTGGAAGCCGGGCGCCGCGCCGCCACCGCTCACCATGACACTCGGCGCGTTTGTTCATTTTCTCGCCGCGCCGCCGCGGGAATTGGCCGCTCAATCCTGGCACTTCGGCTTGACGGAAGAAAGCTTTCGCAGGGTCCAAACCGATCCCCTCACGGCCGTTCGCGATGTGCCGAAGGATGTCGAGGAGGCTTTGACCTTTCGCAATGGCTGCGTCTTCTGTCACAGCTTTCGCGGCGCCGGCTCGCGCAGCCATCACGTTCACGCGCTGACCGGCAAGCCGCAAGGCGGCCTTGCCTTGGCCCTTGAAGACTATCCGCCGGAGGTTTGGCGAAACTTTATGTTCAATCAAGTGGAAGTCGCAAATAAGATGGGCGCGACGCCGAACATCGTGCAGGAGAGCGCGCGCCAGGCACTTTTTGAACTGGTCAATAAGGCGCGCGCACAAACATTGACGAAATAATCAACGCCTAATCCTTGATGCGCTTCGATCGCTCAGTTGGGCGCGACGATCTCGATCAGCACGGCCTCGGGGTCGGCGCCCCAGCGAAACGGCAAGGCGACGCTGCCTAACCCCCGTGAGACGACAAGAGTCGAGGGACCGCAGGCGTAGGCCCCCTCGTCGAGACAGTAGCGGCTCTGCCGAATAATTGGCGGCCCGTTCGGGAGACGTATTTGTCCGCCGTGAGTATGACCCGCCAGCACGAGCGGTACGCTACGCGCAACAGCCTCATAGAAGTGGTCGGGGTTGTGCGCCAGAAGCAAGTGCGGTGCGCCGTGGTTCGCCAGCATCTTTTGCCAATCCGGCTTTCCGAAAAGCAAATCATCGATACCGCCGAGAACGAAGGAACCGCGTTCGTGATGGATAATGACGCTTTCGTTCTTCAGCGTCTTGATGCCGACGCTCGCCAAATTATTCGATAACTCTTCCGAATCACCGCCGAAGTAGTCATGATTGCCAAAGCAGAACCAGGCACCGCACGGCGCCGCGCGGAGTCTTGCTAACGCGTCAAGATAGGCTGTGGCTTCGCTTACGTGACCGGTGACGATATCGCCGCAGATAAGGACAAGGTCGGGCTTGGTTAGCATCAATCCATCGATGATCCGCCACAGGGTCTCCGGTTTGAGAAAAATTCCAGTGTGAATGTCGGTGATGAGCAGTAATCGCAGCGGCTTGAGATCGCACGGCCAGCCGGTCGGTGAAAGCTTCGCCTCGGTGATCGTAAAGCGTTTTTCGAGCAACCAGCTGTAAGGACTCCAAAAATGGCCAATGAGCGGATAGACAAATCGTGAGACGAGGAAATCCATGTAGCGTTCGCACAGCTTGATGACCCCGTGATTCGGATTGATCCGGCGTCGTTCATTACCGGTCATCAGGCGCGGCGGGCCAAGCCG
>CAMLCX010000255.1 GCA_946478635.1 uncultured Pseudomonadota bacterium | reverse complement strand
ACATCCCCGAGGTCGTCGAGCTCAACATCGGCCACAGCATCATCGCGCGCGCCGTCATGGTCGGCCTCGAGCAGGCGGTGCGGGAAATGAAGGAACTGCTCATTAAGGCACGATCTTAAGGTTCAAGCCGTTCAAATCGTTCAAGTCGTTCAAACCGTTTGAACGGAGCGAAGAGGTTGAACGGAATGAGCAAAGCGAATGATTGAACTATTTGAACGCGTTTAATGATGTGAACCATGATTGTCGTTACCGCGGCGGAAATGCGCGAAATCGACCGGCTGACCATCGAAAAGTTCGGTGTGCCGGGCCTAACGCTGATGGAACGCGCCGGCGCGGCGATCACGCAAGCGATTCTCGAACGGTTCGCGCGCAACGCCAAGAAAGGTGTCTTGATCGTTGCCGGGAAGGGCAACAACGGCGGCGATGGATTTGTCGTCGCCCGCTTGCTCAAGAAAAAGCGCATTCCCTGCGAAGTTGCGCTGCTGGCGCGACGCGACGAGCTGTCACGGGACGCGGCGCACCATCTGCGCGCTTACCTAAAACTTAAAGGCAAGGTGACCGAGATCGCCGCGGCAAACTTGAATCAGCTCAACGATCGCGTCAGTAAAAACGCGCTGATCGTCGACGCTCTCTTGGGCACTGGAATCAAAAGCGAGGTGCGCGGGCTTTTTGCTGATGCGATTACATTGATCAACGCTTCCGGTTTGCCGGTGGTCGCCGTCGATATTCCCTCGGGACTCGACACGGACAAAGGCGTACCCCTCGGCTCGGCGATCCAGGCGGAGATGACCGTTGCGCTTGCCTTTCCGAAGCTCGGCGAAGTCACCTATCCCGGCGCGAAATATGTCGGTGAATTGGCGATTGGCGACATCGGTATCGATAATCGGGCGGTCTCGGAAGTGGCGCCTCAGACCGAGCTTTTGGAGCGCGAAACGATTGGCCGGCTGGTACCGCGCCGCGATCCGGATACGCACAAAGGCAGCAATGGCCATGTGCTGGTGCTGGCAGGGTCGCGCGGCAAAACCGGCGCGGCGATTCTTTCCAGTCGCGCAGCGATGCGGTGCGGCGCCGGCTTGACGACTTTGGCAGCGCCCCGCTCGCTGAATAACATTTTTGCCAGCGCGCTGATTGAAGTGATGACCGAACTGTTGCGCGAAAACGCAGCCGAAGAAATCGAACCCTTGACCGACGACGAATGGCGCCGCGTGCTGGAGCGAAAAAACGCCGTGCTTTTTGGACCGGGGATCGGCGTCAGTCATGCGACGCAAAGTATCTTGCGCTGGCTGCTGCGAAACCTGGATAGGCCATGGGTGGTCGATGCCGACGGCCTCAACAATCTGGTGCTTGAGATCGACCGTTTGAAACACGCCAAAGTCGCGCCGGTGCTCACGCCGCATCCCGGCGAAATGGCGCGTCTGACCGGAAAAACTACCGCCGAGGTTAATGCAGACCGGGTCGCAATCGCGCGCTCGTTCGCTGTCGAACACCACTGTCATTTGATTCTCAAAGGGGCGCGGACTGTGATCGCTACACCCGATGGGAAAGCCTTTATCAATCCGACCGGCAATCCCGGCATGGCAAGCGCCGGCATGGGCGACGTGCTCGCCGGTATGCTCGCCGCCTTGTTAGGCCAGGGGCTTACTCCCGAAGATGCCATGAAGCTCGGCGTTTATCTGCATGGGTTTGTCGGTGATCGTGTCGCCAGAGATAAAGGCGAAATCGGACTCATCGCAACGGATATCGTCGAAGGCCTGCCTTCCGGCCTGCGAGATCTTTCGCCTTAAGTGATCGTGCGACATTTTAGAAATCACTTTTTCTTCGCCGGTTTCGGCGACTGAGACCGCTTTGCCGGGTTCTCACGGGAACTGCCTCAGTCTCGAATTCTCCATAAAAATATACTAGTTGTACTGGGGAGATTGTTGCTGATGGGGTCGTGGACGGTCACTTCTAACTCTGCCCGCAAGACCATGAGTTGGGGGCGAAAGCTTGGAAAGTTAGTGCAAGGGGGCGAAATTATTGGCTTGATTGGTGAGTTGGGCTCGGGGAAGACGTGCTTTGCCCGGGGCTTCGCCGCTGGGGCTGAAGTAGGTAAAGAAGCCTGGGTGCGGAGCCCGACGTTCACACTCATCAACGAATATCAGGGCAGGTTGCCGGTTTATCACATCGACCTCTACCGTATCGGCAAAGCGGCGGAGATCGATGCGCTCAATTTGCGCGAATACCTGTACTCGGATGGCGCAAGCCTGATCGAATGGTTTGACTATTTGCCGGCCGGCGAAGTGGACGAATATCTCGAAATAAGAATGGCCCATGCCGGCCGGACGGGTCGTGCGATCACTTTTAGCGCACACGGCGCGCGCTATGAAGAGATTGCCAACGAAATGCGCAGCAGTATAAGCGATAGTGAAAAGTAAAATTCAGATTGTCGGTTGTCACTTGACCGGCAATCTAAAATCCAAAATCGAAAATCTAAAATCGAATGCGGGGCTGGTAAGTGTCTCTACTGGTACAAAAATACGGCGGTACGTCGGTCGGCTCGATCGAGCGAATCAAGCAGGTGGCGGCGAAATGCGCCGCGGCTAAACGGGCCGGTCATGATTTGGTCGTTGTGGTTTCGGCAATGTCCGGCGAGACCAATCGTTTGCTTGCGCTCGCCCATGAAATTTCCGAGATTCCCGACGATCGTGAAAAGGATGTCCTGCTAGCTTCCGGAGAGCAGGTTTCGGTTGCGTTGTTGACGCTCGCGCTTAAAGAAGCAGGCCAGCGAGCGCGCTCGTTCCTCGGCCATCAGGTGCGCATCGCCACTGATAGCGCCTATGGCAAGGCGAGAATTTTGAGCATCGATTCCACTCGGATCTTGCTTGCCCTGAAGGCCGGCGAGGTGGTCGTGATCGCGGGCTTTCAAGGCGTGGACGAGGACGACAATATTACGACGCTCGGGCGCGGCGGTTCGGATACCAGCGCCGTGGCGCTGGCGGCATTCTTGAATGCGCAGGCTTGTGAAATCTACACCGACGTTGAAGGCGTCTATACGACCGACCCCGGCATCTGCCCCGATGCGCGCAAGCTCGCGCGCATATCCTATGATGAGATGATCGAGCTGGCGAGCACCGGCGCCAAGGTCTTGGAAATCCGCTCCGTGGAGTTTGCCAAAAAGTTTTCCGTGCCGGTGCACGTCCGTTCCACTTTTGCGGAAGTGGAGGGAACGTGGTTGGTTAACGAGGAGGAGAGCATGAGCGATGTGTTGGTATCAGGCGTGGCCTGTGACAGAAACGAAGCCAAGATCACGCTGCTCAGGGTGCCCGATCGACCGGGCCTGGCGGCGCAGGTCTTTGGTCCCATCGCTGACGCGCACATCGTCGTCGACATGATTATCCAGAACGCCAGCGAGGACGGCACCACCGATTTGACTTTCACCGTGCCCAAAGCGGATCATAAAAAGGCGCTTGCCATCGTCGAAAGGACCGCCAGCGCGGTCAACGCCAAGGGCGTCAAGATCGACACGGATATGGCGAAAATCTCCGTCGTCGGCGTCGGCATGCGCACCCACGCCGGCGTCGCCGCGAAAATGTTCGAAGTGCTCGCGCGCGAGGGTATTAACATCGAGATGATTTCGACTTCGGAAATCAAAATATCCGTCGTCATCGAGGCGAAGTATACGGAACTCGCTGTGCGGGTGCTCCACGAGGCGTTTATCGGTAAGCAGGGGACGGTATGAAGGACGTTTTGCTCTACGACACGACACTGCGCGACGGCTGCCAGGCGGAGGATGTTTCTTTTACGCTCGAGGATAAGCTCCGCATCGCGGAAAAACTCGAGGAAATGGGAATCGACTACATCGAAGGCGGCTATCCGGGCTCGAACCCGCGCGACGCCGATTTTTTTCAGCGCGTAAAAAAGCTGAAGCTCAAGAACGCCAAGATTGCGGCGTTCGGCACGACCAGAAAATTTGGTATCAAGCCATCCCAGGACATCAATTTAAAAATGCTGCTCACGGCCGAAACGCCGGTGGTGACGCTGGTCGGCAAAACTTGGGACTTGCACGTGCGCGATGATTTGCGCATCAGCCAGAAGGCCAACCTGGAGCTCATCGCCGATTCGATCGCCTTCATGAAAAAGCGCGTCGATGAGGTGATGTTCGATGCCGAGCATTTTTTCGACGGCTTTCGCGCCAACCCCGAATATGCGATCGAATGTCTCAAAGCGGCGCAGGATGGCGGCGCTGACTGGATCGTGCTCTGCGAAACCAACGGCGGGCGGCTCCCCGGCGAGGTGCGCGACGCCCTCAATCACGTGAACCGTGTCATCAAGACGCCGCTCGGCATCCACTGCCACAACGACGGGGAGCTGGCGGTGGCCAATACGCTCGCCGGTGTGGAGATGGGGGCGACCCAGGTGCAGGGGACCATCAACGGTTTCGGGGAGCGCTGCGGCAACGTGAACTTGATCTCCGTGATCGCCAACCTGCAGCTCAAAATGGGCAAGAAGTGCGTCACCGCCGCGCAGCTTAAAAAATTGCGCGATGTCGCGCAGCTCTTCTATGAGCTCGCGAATATTCAACCGAACAAGCGTCAGGCCTATGTCGGCGACAGCGCCTTCGCGCACAAGGGCGGCCTGCATGTTTCCGGCGTGCTGAAGAACCGCGAGACCTACGAGCACATCGATCCGGAGCTGGTGGGCAACCGCCAGCGCGTGCTGGTTTCAGACCTGTCCGGGCGGAGCAACATCGTCTATAAAGGCAAAGAGTACGGCATCGATATGAAGGATCAGAACGACGCCGTGCGCGAAATCCTGCGGCGCACCAAAGAGCTCGAGGGACAGGGGTACGAGTTTCAGGCCGCCGAGGCATCCTTCGAGCTTCTGATCCAGGAGGCGCTGGGCAAAAAGCGAAAAAACTTCAGCCTTATCGGTTTCCGCGTCATCGATGAGAAGCGCAAGGAGGGCGAGTCGGCGATTTCCGAAGCGACGATCATGGTCCAGGTCGACGGCGTCACCGAGCACGCCGCCGCCATGGGCAACGGGCCGGTCAACGCTCTCGATCAGGCGTTGCGCCGAGCGCTGACGAAATTTTACCCGGCGCTCAAGCAAGTGGAGCTGCTCGACTATAAAGTCCGCGTGCTTTCATCCGGGGAAGGCACCGGCGCGGTGGTGCGCGTATTGATCGAATCGAGCGACGGCAAAAACAAATGGGGCACGGTTGGCGTATCACACAACGTCATCGAAGCGAGCTGGCAGGCGTTGGCGGACAGCATCGACTACAAGCTCTACAAGGATGCACGGCACCGGCAGGGGAACTGAATGAATTGGAGTAATGGAGTGATGGAGTATTGGAGTATTCGGGCAGCGCTCATCGAACCATTACTCCAGCACTCCAACACTCCAACACCGCAGGTCTTGTCTCATGTGGCAGACACTTAAAGAAGATATCCAGGCGGTCTTCGAGCGCGATCCGGCGGCCCGGTCCATCTGGGAAGTGGCGATTGCCTATCCCGGCTTTCACGCCATTCTGATCCATCGTTTGGCGCACTGGCTGTGGCAGCGCCAGTTGACGACGCTAGCACGTTTCGTGAGCCACGTCGGCCGTTTCCTCACCGGCATCGAGATCCACCCCGGCGCGAAAATCGGCCGGCGCTGCTTCATCGATCACGGCATGGGTGTGGTGATCGGCGAGACGACCGAGATCGGCGACGATGTCACCATCTACCAGGGTGTCACCCTTGGCGGCACATCGACGGCGCCGATCAAGCGTCACCCGACGATCGAAGACTCGGTAACGATCTTCAGCGGCGCCGCGGTGCTCGGCCCGGTGACTGTCGGCCGCCATAGCCGGGTCGGCGCCGGTTCCGTGCTCGTGTCGTCGGTGCCGCAGCATTCCACCGTGGTTGGCATCCCCGGCAGAGTCGTGCAAATCGAGGCGCGGCATACGCCGACGGGCAAAGCGATCATCGATCTCAACTCGGCGGATTTACCCGATCCGGTCGCCAAGGCAATCGGTGCGCTCGCCGACTACGTGGAAAAACTTGAAAAGAGAGTCGACGAGCTGGGCACGCGCCAGGGCGGCCTGGAAGAAAAGACCGCGGAGGAAAGCGAAGTTTTGAACAAAGTCAAAGAGCTGTTGAAGAATACCGGAAGCTAGAAGAACGCAAAAGAGTTCAAATCGTTCAAGCCGTTCAAAACGTTCAAACCGACAGATCAACAATGAAAGGCCATGGTAAGAAAATTGTCGTCGCCATGAGCGGCGGCGTGGATAGTTCGGTGGCGGCGGCGTTGCTCGTCGAGCAAGGCTATGACGTCCAGGGGGTGTCCTTGCGCATGTGGGAGGAGAATCAGGGACCGCGGGTATGTTCGGATCATCGCGGCGCCGCGGAGGTTGCCGAGCTGTTGGGAATTTCCCATACGCTGCTTGATCTGCGCGCGCAATTTGTCGAGACCGTGGTGAAACCTTTCGCCAAAGATTACCTGCACGGCCGCACGCCTAATCCTTGCGTGGCATGCAATCGCGATTTCAAGCTCGGCACCTTGCTCAAGTGGGCGCGCGAGCAAGGCGCCGACGGCGTTGCGACCGGCCATTACGCCCGGATTGCACGCGATGAATCTTCCGGAACGGTGGCGCTTTTGCGCGGCGCCGATCGCGGCAAGGATCAGTCCTATTTTCTTTTCGCGCTGTCGCGCGATCAGCTGGCGCACACGTTCTTTCCACTGGGCGAAATGCACAAGACCGAGGTGCGCGAACAGGCGCGCCGGCTCGGCCTGCCGGTCGCCGAGCGTCAAGAGAGCCAGGATATCTGCTTCGGTGATTACAAGGCTCTCGTCGCTTCCTATGCCGGTGAGGCGGACATTGCTTGCGGCGAGGTCATCGATCGAAGCGGCAAGGTTCTGGGACGGCATGGCGGTATTCACGGCGTGACCGTGGGACAGCGGCGCGGTCTGGGGATTTCAGCGGCCGAGCCGCTCTACGTTGTCGATATTGAAGACGAGAGCAAGCGGGTGGTCGTGGG
>CAMLCX010000254.1 GCA_946478635.1 uncultured Pseudomonadota bacterium | reverse complement strand
AAGCATGCCAAAACGGACCGCCCAGAAGGTCTCCTGGATCGGCATCTGGACAGTGCCTTTTTCTCCCAGTGCTTTGAACATGCGTTCGGCTTGTGCGGGGTCGTCCACCCCGAGAGTGACCGAGAAACCTTGCGATTTCTCATAGCGCTCGGGCGGAGCGTCCGAACCCATCAATACTTCGTTGCCGACGGCAAGCCGGGCATGGAGAATCTTGTTGCGCCATTCAGCCGGCACCTGGCCCTCGGCCGGCGTGCCCGCGTGTGTTACCATTGCGACAATTTTGCCGTCAAGACACTGCTCATAGAACTTGAACGCCGCCTCGCATTGGCCGTTGAAAGTAAGATAAGGATTCAATTGCATGACGTCCTCCTTCATGGCTAGTCGGTTGATTATTCCGTTCGGGTGTTCCCGCACCCCTTGTTCTCAGTATACGACGAATAGAGCGCCACGGAATGGACAGGCGAAAAAATTTTTCCCGGCGCGAATGCTTGAAAGTTTAAATATTTATCGCAGCAATTCCGGCGAAGCTTTAGAAAAACCGTTGCAAGGGTTCCAGCCGTTTCTTGAAAGAGCGGGAGCTATTGAAACCTTTAGTAAGGATTGGAACTTTTTACTTTTGCGGCTTGACCGGTTTGGGCGGCGTCTTGCGCGGGTCTTCGGTATCGGGCAGGCAGTAGTAGCTCATGGTGGTATCGTTGGTGGTGAAGGTCACGCTGTTCGCGCCGAATTTGGCGTCCTTGAATTGACGCCAAGTCTCCAATTTTTCCTTGATGCTGGCGGCGCACTTTTCCGGCGTGGGCAATCCCGGTGACGCGCTCCAGGTCTCTGACGTCGGGCTTTGAGTCCGGATCCACATCGTCCACGCCAGCACAAATACCAGACTGCATTTTTTCATATAAAGCGATGCTCCTTACCGACCCGGCTAGTCATTGGACGAACGGAACGCGCGATTCCTCAATAGACGTGAATGTAGATGCACGTTACCCGTTTTTACCTTCTTTTCACAAGCTTTCATATGAAAAGTCTCGTTGAGCTTGGGTCGTCCATCACTCTTGACACATAGCTCCGCTGAGGCGTACGAGTGTCCAAGGAGGTATCCTGAAATGGCGAATCAGTTTGAAGTGATCGATGCGGACGGACATATCACCGAAGAAGACGGACAACTTAAAAAATACATGCCTGAAAAATACGTGAAACGGGTGGCGACGCTGACGCCGCGCGACAGTTGGGACCGTTCGTTGAGCGGCACCTTAGGCACGCGGGCAAAGGATGCCAAGAGCTGGCTCGATGCCATGGATAAGGGCGGTGTGTCGACAGCGGTGCTTTACCCGACCAATGGGCTGAGCGTCGGCTGGATCCGCGAGCCGGATGTGGCCGTGCAATATTGCCGCGCGTGGAACGATTTCTGCTCGGAAGAATTCCAGAAAGTCAGCCCGCGCCTCAAGTGCGTCGCGCTGGTGCCCTTTCAAGACGTGCCGGAGGCGGTCAAGGAACTGCGCCGCGCGGTCAGAGATCTCAAGCTCGTCGGTTTGATGCTGCCGGCTGTGGGCTTGCGCCTGCCGCTCGGCCACGAGAGTTTCTGGCCGATTTACGAAGAGGCGGAAAAGCTTGACTGCATGGTCGGCGCCCACGCCACCGTGCGCGGGCCGCACTATTTCGCCGGCGATATGTTCGATCAGTTCATCGAGGTGCACACTTTGTCGCATTCCTTCGCCCAGATGCTGCAATGCTGCAGCTTCATGTTTCGCGGCGTCTTCGATCGCTTTCCAAAACTGCGCGTTGCCTTCATGGAGGCGGGCTGCAGCTGGGCGCCGTACTGGTTCGGCCGGATGAACGAGGAATGGGAGAAACGCGGCGAAATCGAAGCGCCCATGTGCCGGAGAAAGCCGACGGAGTACCTGAAGGACGGGCGGATCTACTTTCACGCCGAAGACTACGAGCCGCAGATCGGCGCGGTTACCGAGATACTCACTCACAAAGTCATCTACTATGCTTCGGATTACCCGCACTGGGACACCGAGTTCCCCGAGAACATCGAGCATCTGGGCCGGCGCAAGGATCTGAATGACGAAGCAAAGAAGTGGCTCTTCGCCGAGTCGGCCAAGCATCTTTACAACCTGCAATAGCGCGACCCATGGCAATCAAACGCAAAGTTTGTCTCACCGGCCCCATGCGCATTACGATCGTCGAAGACGCATTGCGCAACGCCGGCTGCGAACTCGTGATGGGAAAACCCCAGGACGATTTCCGAACCTTTCGGTACGAGCGCAAGGATTTAATCAACCTCATCGGCGACTGTTCGATCGTGTATCCGTCGGGCAGGGACATGATCGGCGGTGACATTCTCGATTCCTGTCCGGACCTGCAAGCGGTTGTGAAGTCGAGCATCGGCATCGAGACCGTCGACGTCGAAGCGGCGACGGACCTGGGCATTCTTTGCTGCAACAGTCCGACGCCGGAAAACTACCTGGGGGTGGCGGAAGCGACCATGGGGCTCATGGTGGCGCTGTTCAAGCGCCTGAAGTTCAACGAGACCTTTATTCGCAACGGCGGCTGGAAGGAGTTGCAAAACCGCGGCACGCTGATGCTCGGAAGAACCATCGGCATTATCGGCGTTGGCCGCATTGGGCAAAATGTCGCGAGACGGCTCGGCTCATGGGGAGTCAAAGTTCTCGGCTACGATCCGTATGTCAAACAGGAGACCGTCGCCGACCTGGGCATCAAAATGGTTTCCCTGGAAGAATTGTTGAAGAGCTCCGATCTCGTGACCCTGCACGTGGTCCTGACCCGGGAGACCCGCGGCATGCTCGGCATGCGCGAATTTAAGATCATGAAACCGACAGCGTTCATCGTCAACACATCGCGCGGCCCGGCATTGAAAGAATCGGAGTTGGTGGCGGCCTTGAACGAAAAGATCATCGCCGGAGCGGCCCTGGATGTTTTCGAGGAGGAACCGCTGCCGATGGAAAATCCGCTGCGTCAGGTCGATCCCATGCGGTTGATCCTGACGCCGCACAATATCGGCGCGAACCCGGGCTCGGCTGAAGCGGGCCAGAAGATGGCCGCGAAAAGTATGCTCGCGATTCTCGATGGAAAAGTTCCCGATACCATCGTCAATCCGTTGGCGATACCTCGTTGGAAAGAACGCTTCTGGTCGTGAAGATGACGACTGCGTCGCCAGAAGAATTACTTGCAACATCTCAATCTAAATCCGCAACCCCCTCCTTCGTCCTCCCCCGTGACAACGGGGGAGGAAAGAGGTGGGGGACAGGGCTAGCCATACTGCCAGTGGATACTATCAAACGTCGCTTATTGGCCTTTTGTTTCTTTGTACTGGAAGTCGCGGTATCCGGCACGGTGTTCGCCGCGTCAGCGACTGTTGGGGTGCGCGTCGGTTACCCGCAGCCGAGCGGCGCCATGTTGCCGCTTTGGCTGGTGAGCGACGCCAGGCTCGATCAGAAGTACGGCGTGCCGGTGCAGAATATTTTTATTTCCGGCGCCGCGCGGATGAATCAATCGATGGTCGCGGGAGATATCGATCTCGCCAGCATCGGCGGGGCGGTCGTCAATACCGTCCTGGCAGGCGGCGACCTGGTGGCGATCGCCGTGGGCGTTCCCACCTACGGTTTTTCTCTGTACGCGCGCAATGACGTCAAGGATATCGCAAGCCTGCAGGGCAAAGTCGTCGGCATCATGAGCAAGGGGGCTTCCTCGGAACATGCCGTCATCGCTTTGCTGCAGCGCCATAACCTGCAGCCGGGCAAGGATGTAAAGTTTATCTATCTCGGCGGCGTGCGCGAAGTGCTGGCGGCCATCGACCGCGGCATTGTTTCCGCCGGAGTTTTGTCGTCGCCCACAACCCTGGCGGCTCGACGCCTGGGCCAAAGAGAGTTGGTCAACATCGCATCGCTGAACCTGCCTTACATGCACAGCGGCGTGGCGACCCGGCGCAGCTTTGCCCGCCAGCAGCCCGAGACCGTGAAAGCTTATCTGCGCGCCTATATTGCCGCGATCAAGATCGCCAATGAGGACGGCGAAACCAGCAAGCGCGCGCTATCACGCTATCTCTTAACGAAGGACAGCGCGATTTTGGAGGAGGCCTATCAAACCTTCCGGGGGATTTTTCCGCGGGTGCCCTACGTCACCGAGGATTACATCAAGTCGGTCATCGCGGTGTCGGACAATCCGAAGGCGGCCGGCGCCAATCCCAGGGATTTTTTCGATAGCCGATTTTTGAAGGAGATCGAAGATAGCGGCTTTGTTCAGGAGCTCTATGGCCGGCGCTAAACTGTCCTCGATTCTCAGTAACCCGGAAATCTCCAAGGGGTCCTTTGACAATATTGGCGCGAATCGCTTTGGAGTTGTAGCCTGGATGCAGCGAAGCGGAATCCAGGACGGCGGTGCTGGGCGTGACGCACTCCAGAGCGCGCGTGACTCAAGAACCCGGATTGCGCTTTGCTCCATCCGGGCTACAGGAGCAGGGTTGTGGAAATAGCCATTTTCATTCTCTGTGGGCGTGTGTAAGCTCATGAAACACTTCTTTGACAATCGCTTCATTAAAGAGTTAGAAGATACTGGTTTCGTGAAAGAACTGTATGGCCTGCGATAATCTATGCGGGCCGCCGTGATGAGGAGGACATTGAGGCGAATGGGCAATTTCAAACAAAGCGGAAGCGCATTTCTTTTAGCTCTGGCCGTCGTTTTCGGAACGACGTCGGCTCATGCCGCGGCGGCCCTAGACAAGATGGTGGGGATTCATTCCGCCCGCGTCATGTCGCAATCGATGCCGTGGATGGCGCAAGAAGCGGGCCTGTTCAAGAAATACAATCTCGACTTCAGTCTGGTGTTTATTTCTTCTTCCGGCATCGTTACCGCCGCACTGTTGGGCGGCGACGCAGAGATGACGATCACCGGCGGCGTCGGCAATGTCGCCGCCTATATTCGCGGCTCCACCGACGTGGTTTTCATCGGCGGCATCAAGAATACCATGACCCAGACACTGGTGGCCGGCGGCAACATCAAAAAACCGGAAGATCTCAAGGGCAAAAAGATCGGCGTAAGCCGGATCGGCGGCAACTCGCATTATTTTACCGTCCAGGCGCTGCGCCGATTCGGCATGGATGCCAGCCGCGACGTCCAGTTTATCCAAACCGGCGGCGACCCGGAAACTTTCGCGGCATTCGTCAGCGGACAAATCGATGTCGCCAATTTGACGCCGCCGACGGATGCGATGGCCATCGCGAAGGGGTACCACTACGTCGTGTACGGTCCCGATCTCAAGATCCCTTACGCCGCCACGGCTTTTGTAACCAAGCGCTCGGTGATTGCCAAGCGGCCGCAAGTGGTCGGCAACTTCATGCGGGCCATGGCGGAAACCGCCAAGCTCATGCACACGGACCGCGACTTTGTCTACAAAGTGCTGGGTAAATATCTGCGGGTTACCGATCGCAACGTGCTCGATTCGGCCTACAACGCGGAAATCAAAGTGCTCGAGCCGCGCCTGGTCATCAAGCCGGAGTCGCTGCAGGCGATTCTCGACGAGCTTGGCGCCAACGATCCGCGCGCAAAAAAGATCAAGCCGCAGGAGATGATCGACAACCGTTATCTGGACGAAATGGAAAAGAGCGGCTTCATGGATCAGTTATGGGGCAAAAAATGAACCATCTGTTGCGCCGCGTTGTCTGCCTAATCGCTTTGTGTCACGTCGCCGTGCCGCTCAACCTCCCGGCTGCGGACAAAATGACCGGTATTCATTCCGCCCGGGTCATGTCCCAATCCTTCCCGTGGATCGCCGAGGAGGCCGGCATATTCAAAAAGTATAACCTGGATTTTCAACTGGTCTTCATCGCGTCTTCTGGTATCGTTACGGCCGCCTTGCTGGGCGGCGACGCGGATATGACCCTGACCGGGGGAGTGGGCAATGTACGCGCTTATGTTCAAGGCTCCACCGATGTGGTTTTTGTCGGCGGCGTCAAGAACACCATGACCCAAACACTGGTCGCCGGCGCCAATATCAAAAAGCCGCAGGATGTTAGAGGGAAGAAAATCGGCGTGAGTCGGATCGGCAGCAACACGCACTATTTCAGCATTCAGGCGATGCGTCGCTTCAATATGGAGCCGGGGCGGGATTTCAGTTTTGTTCAAACCGGAGGCGATCCGGAGACCTTTGCCGCGCTTGTGAGCGGCGGGATTGAAGTCGCTTGTCTTACTCCGCCGACGGACGCGCTCGCGCTCGCGCAGGGCTACCACTATGTGGTTTACGGTCCGGATCTAAAGATTCCCTACGCCGCGACGGCCTTCGTGACCAAGCGATCTGTGATCGCGAAGCGTAATCAGGCGATCGGCCAGTTCATGCGGGCCATGGCCGAGACCTCCAAAATCGCGCATACCGATCGCGAGTTTGTCTACAAGGTGTTGGGGAAATATCTACACGTGACTGACCGCAAGGTACTGGACTCCGCATATAATGCGGAGATTAAAGTGCTCGAGCCCCGCCTGGTCATCAAACCCGAAGCTCTTGAGGCGATTCTTGAGGAAGTGGCTCAGATCGATCCGCGCGCAAAAAAGGCAAAACCCCAAGATCTCATTGATAATCGCTATCTCGACGAAATGGAAAAGAGTGGCTTTTTCGATCAACTATGGGCTAAAAAATAGTCCAGGAGGAGCAAGCTTATGGAAGAAACAATAATCTCGTCGGACTCTCACGTCATCGAAGTGCCGGATCTATGGGAAAAGGGGATGCCGTCGTCCTTCAAGGAGCGCGCCCCCAAGGCGTTCTTCGATGAAAAGCGCGACGCCTGGATGTTCGGTTCGCCCGAAGTGCCGATTCAAGCCGTCGGTGGCCTGTTCATGGCGGGACAGCGGCCGGAACAGTTGGAGAGTTTCCGCAGGGCCGGTTTCTCCGTGGCGCGGCCGGGCGGCTGGGACCCGCTCGAACGCATGAAGGACATGGTGACCGACGGCGTCGCCGCCGAAGTCCTCTATCCGAGTCTGGGGCTGGG
>CAMLCX010000253.1 GCA_946478635.1 uncultured Pseudomonadota bacterium | reverse complement strand
TACCGGTCGAGGACGTATCGGATGATACTGCTGGCAAGCTCTTGCTCGCCGAGAAAAATTTTGCCGGCATTTTCTTTTTCGAGAAGCGCCGCTTGCTCTTGGCTTTGTGCGCGCACGATCGTTTCGATACGCGGGTTGACGGTCCGCGCGGTTTCGATCATCCGGCGCACATCAGGAGTATCCGGCGTTGCGATCAGCAGAATCCGCGCGCGGTGAATATGCGCCTGAATCAGGACATTGGGATCAGAGGCGTTGCCGGATACGGCGGGAATGCCGCTTTTGCGCAACTGCTCGACAATCTCACGATTCTCCTCGGCGACGACAAAGGAAATGCCTTTAGCGGTGAGCGCTGCTGCGATGCGCCGGCCGATGCGACCATAACCGACCAGCACGACCTGTCCGGCAAGTCGGGTCAGTTCCACGGTCGTCGGCAGAACCGCGAGCGGATCATGCGGGCGTTCCAAGGCTTGGGCGAGTTGCGAGCGCGCTCGAATCCAGGCTTGCGCCGGCTCGATGGCGCGAAACAGCAACGGATTGAGTGCGATCGAGAAGATCGCTCCTGCGAGAATCAGGCTTTGACCTTCCTGGGGGAGGAGCCCGAGCTGAACCCCCAGCCCGGCGAGGATGAAAGAGAATTCGCCGATCTGCGCCAACCCCGCCGCTACCGTGAGAGCGGTGTTGAAAGGATAGCGGAATAGCAGCACGAGAAAAAAGGCGGCCAGGGATTTGCCAAGTATAATGATCGCGACCACTAAGAAGACCTGGAAGGGATGGCGAAGCAAAACTTGCGGATCGAAGAGCATGCCCACCGAAACGAAAAACAGTACCGCGAAAGCGTCTCTTAGCGGCAGGGATTCCTCGGCCGCGCGGTAGCTTAACGGCGACTCGCGCAAGACCATGCCGGCGAAGAATGCGCCTAGCGCGAAAGAGACACCGAACAGTTGGGCGGAACCGTAGGCGATGCCGACGGCTGCCGCGATGACGCACAGGGTAAAAAGCTCGCGCGATCCGGTACGCGCGATCTGCCAAAGCAACCACGGGAAAAACCTTTTGCCCACAACCACCATGAGCGCGACAAAAAGTGCGATGCGGCCCAGCGTCAGACCAATCGTGGCCGTCAAGTTGTGATGAGCCGCGCCGCCCATCGACAGGGTAAATGTCGGCAGCACTACGAGCACGAGAACCATGACAAGATCTTCGACGACGAGCCAGCCGATCGCGATGCGACCGTTAACCGTTTGGAGTATGCCGCGGCTCTCAAGCGCTCTCAGGAGCACGACCGTGCTGGCGACTGAGAGGGCGAGTCCAAACACGATGCCTTCGGGCAGGCTCCAGCCCGAGAGTCGAGCCACCCCCGTTCCGAGCAACGTCGCGACCGCAATCTGGACAATGGCGCCGGGAATCGCGATGCGGCGGACTGCTAACAGATCTTCCAGAGAAAAATGCAGACCGACCCCGAACATCAGCAGCATGATGCCGATCTCCGCGAGCTGGGCGGACAGTTCGACGTCGGCAACAAAGCCGGGGGTCGCGGGACCGATGATCATGCCGGCAATCAGGTAGCCGACCAATGGCGGCAGCTTTAGGCGAGCCGCGAGAAAACCCATGATGAGCGCAAGCCCCAAGGCAGCGGCAATGGTCGAGATCAGCGGTACGCTATGCGGCATGGGTTCGAGCTGATTCTATTTGGAGCTTGCTGAGCGAAATGTTCTAGAAAGTTTGGCCCGGCCATATCCGACTCAAGACCTGAACGAGCCCGCATTGGGCGAAAACGGTTTCATACTTGTTCCAATTTATGCTGAGAAATGCAACGCCGGCTGGATTACCAAAGAGAAGCCGAGACGCGCGGTGCTTGATCGCCGCGACCCCGAACTGCTGAAGGGTGAAAATCAAACAAACCCGAACGACGGGTTCATTTTAAGTGGAGGCTATTCGAGGAAGGCCCTATGCGATCGCAGCCAACTCTGTGTGATCGGCCTTTTCTTCCAACTCGGAGTAAAAGGCATAGGCATTTGCGTGGCAAAAAGTCTTGTAAAGTTCAGGCGAACGTACGGACATGGCCTGGTAACCAGTCCTTACGTTATGGATGTATGGGCTGCGCCAACCTCGATGCTGGCAGGGAGAACCGACTACTTGAATCTCCATCCCGAGTCGGCGCAACATCCTGGCGAGAGGATCGCTGATGAGGAAAAAACAGTAAGTGATGTCATGTTGGAGACAATACTGCCGGGCAGCACGAATCAATCCAAGAGAAATGTAGGAGGTCTGCAGCGTTCTCGATCCGTTTTTTTGGGATAAGATTGAGTGCGGGGAAGAATTGGCTTTTTTTAGAGAAAGATTTGATCGCAGATGGGTCGGGAACAGCGTGCAGAGCCGGGACGCTTCAGCCACGTTCTGGCCATTCGCGTCGGAGTACTTCGACAAATTAACAGTCGATATATTCGTTACGGGTAGGTTCTGTGCCGGACCGATGATTAGCCGCATCGCTCCAAGCCATTCTCCCGTAATGCGAGACCTCGCGATAAAGTGCGCCGACATGCTGTCGAAAGCATCTTGTTCCAAATGATTCTGGTGGCGGCTTGGGTCTTCATACTTTTCGCGGAGACAGTAGACTTGATACCGTAAAGCAAAGTGAATGCTTTTTCCTGCATTAGTGTCCGATAGATAGAAGTCATATTCATGCTCTAGCATTTGATGGGATTCCACCTTTCAACAGGAGTCTCTTCTCTTGGATGCGATAATCGATGCCTCGAAATGACATTCTCAGGAGTAGTAATCTTCTCCTGCGACAAACCCGTCCGAGAAGCGGGGTCACTGCTAGAGTTAAGATAGACGGGCGAGAATAAATTTGAATCGCCAAGGAGCGAGATTCGTGCCAATGTTGTGAATTTTGCTTGAAAAATCATGACACGGAGAAGCAAACACCGTCTCTTTTTGAACCCCCGGGAGGGTTGTTGCCCACTACGTCTTTTCTGATCAGGCATAACAGCAGAGAATCGGAACCCATGTGCCGGCGCTGCCGCACGCTTAAAAATTTGCCGCCAACATTACATCGTGTCGCCTCATCAAGTCTCAGCAGCGAGCCCAATCAGCTCGATCTGTCGTCGGTAGCCGCGCCTCTTGCCCGTGCGAAAGCAGTGATGCGTCGGTCCGCGGCAAAGAACTAAGCGCAATCTACAAATTATAATCTAAGCCGGCATAACATACCAAAAAGAATTTCCACAAGGTTTATTTAGCGCGAAGTGGAAAATTACGACTTAGGCTGAATGAAAACTTCAACTTGTGTCTCAAGGGTTGAGCAGAATATTTCTAAAGTTGGCAAACAGAACCAAACGATGTGGAGAATAGTGTGCTCCTACAAAGAGGATCCAAGGCGTATGCATCATGCCATCGTTGTACTGTCTCGCAATCAGTCTGTCTCGCATGCGATACTCCCTAACGAACATTTTTCCGACATCGGTTCGAAAGTAGCTCTGCACAATGGATCGTAAATGGTGGCTGGTGATCGCCGGATGTCTCACACACGCAGTGAACACCGGTTTTTGTTATTTTGGCATGAGTACGTTCTTTCCCTCCTTTGAGCGCGAGTTTGGGTGGAGTCGAACGGCGATCTCGGGCGCTTTCTCATTGGCGCGGGTCGAGTCGGGACTGCTCGGTCCGATCGAAGGATATTTCGTCGATCGTGTCGGGCCGCGCCGGATCATGTACATCGGTATCGTCATTTGTGCCTTGGGATTTGTTTCGCTTAGCTTCGTGAATTCGTTGCCGATGCTCTACGTCGCCATCGTTTTGGGGATCGTCCTCGGTTCGAGTCTCGGCTACCACATGCCGATCAGTCTGTTGATCGCGAAAATATTTCAAGAAAGACGCAGCTTCGCGTTCGGTGTCTTCCGCATGGGACCGGGATTATCCGGGGTGATCGTTCCCTTCGTGGGCGCGATCATCGTCGGGTGGGGCTGGCGAACCGCCGCGGTCCTTTCGGGGTTCATGCTCTTGCTCGCCGGAGTGCCGATCGCGTATTTCATTAACAGGATCGCGCAGGCGGAGGAGCGCGACCGAGAACTGGCGTCTGCAACGAGCGCCGGTATCTCTGCAGACGCGCCGCGATCTTTGGATCCGCAATTTACCTTGAAAGAAGCATTACGTCTTCATACCTTTTGGTTTTTTTCTGTAGCCATGGCGCTGCGCCATATGGTTACCGAAGGCGTGTCCGTGCACTTCGTTATTCTCCTGGTGGATCGTGGCTGGAGCACGGAGGCGGCGAGTAGTCTCCTCGGTGTATCGGCGCTGATCGGCGCGCCAACGCGTATCGGTATGGGCTGGTTAGGGGACGTGGTCGACAAACGTCAACTCATTATTGGACTCTTGCTGGCCCTGGGCGCATCGGTAGGCGTCATGGGTTGGGCAAGCGATTCACTCGTTTTCACGACCTTTATGGTTATTTATTCACTTGCTTATGGCGGTTTAGCATCTTTGCAGGAACCGATTCGCGCCGATTATTTCGGCACCAAAGCTTTTGCCACGATACAAGGCGTGAGCCGTTCGATTACCACCGCAGGGACGTTTATGGGGCCGATCGTTGCCGGACTGTTCTATGATCTCACAAAGAGCTACGCGGTCGCCTTTACGATTTTTGCCATTGTGAGTCTACTCTCGACGGCACTCATGTTTTTTGCCAAGCCGCCGGTGAGAGTGACTCTTTAGAGACGCCTTGCCGGCTATCAGCCGATGGCCGTGACTGCGCGATTTTTGCCCTTCAAGCTTGACAACTCCGCGGCAGTCGGGAGATAGATAGCGCGCACGGCGTGCGCTCAACCCCTGCGGACATGGAAGGTAGTTAGGCTGCATGAGACAAAATCGCTTCCCCGTGATCGACGGCGATGGCCATATCACTGAGCGCAGCAAACAGATCTTGGAGTTTTTGGGCGGTAACTACCGGGGTACGAGCAAGGATGAGAGCTGGGCTGATACATTTGCCCCGTTCCCATCCCTCGATGGCTGGTCGCGACTGTCCGGCATGAGCTCGCCCGGTCTGCGCGATTATCCCGATTGTGACACCTGGCTCTCTTTCCTCGAGGAGTGCGGTATTGAAGCCACCGTTGTCTATCCGACCGCCGCTCTGGCATTCGGCTTAATCCAGGATCCCGCGTGGGCCGTCGATATCGCCCGCGCTTACAACTCCTGGCTGCATGCGACCTACATGCAACGGACGCCGCGCATCCTTGGCGCCGCGTTGATTCCAGTTCATGACATTCCCGCAGCGGTGCAGGAAATGCGCCGCGTGAAACGGGAGCTAGGCATGCCCGGCGCCATGCTGCCATCGGTTACAAGGCTGCGCAAAGGGTACGGCCACGAAAGTTTCTTTCCGATCTACGAAGAGGCCTGCAAGCTCGATATGCCGCTCGCTATTCACGGCGCACCGAGCCGGGGTTTGGGCTTCGATTTCCTTGAATCTTTCGTCGAAGTGCACGTGCTGGAGCATCCGCTGCCGCTGATGATTCAATTGACCAACATGGTTTTCCAGGGCGTTTTCGAACTCTTTCCACAACTGCGTGTGGCGTATCTCGAAGCCGGCGCGGGCTGGATTCCTTTCATGATGGATCGGCTCGATGAAGACTTCGAGCGGCGCGGCAAGAAATGGGCGGCGCGGCTGAAGAAAATGCCGAGCGACTATATCAAAGGCGGCCAAGTGTATGTTTCGTTAGAGTCGGAAGAGCGCACGCTGCCTTATGTATTGGAACTGTTCGGCGACGATCATATCTTCTTCGCCTCCGATTACCCTCATGAACGGCAACGGGCGCAATATCTGGAGGACATTCCCGGCATCGAAGCGGGGGCGGATATTTCGGATTCAGCCAAGCGCAAGATTCTCGCCGACAACGCGAGAGGATTCTATCGGCTCAAGGATTAACGTCTAAAAATGGGAGGGTGAAATGAGAGTCGTAAACGTCGCCACCCGAGTTCTGCTCGCGTTAAGTTTCGTGTTTTTACCTTTCGCGCAATTGAGCGCCCTAGCGAAACTAGATTGCGGCCCGGTGAGCAATACCAGCAACGATCTCCCACGCACGGTCGCCATCGCATCAAACCTACCTGGCACCGGAGCGCATTCGATGGCGTCCGGCTTGGCCGCGGTGGCGAGCAAGGTCACGCCGATCGCGACCAAGGTACAGCCTTACAACGGGCCAAACGCGTGGATGCCGCTGCTCGAAAGCGGTGAGGTCGAATTCGGCTTTATCAATATTCTCGACGCGCAAATGGCGGCAACGGGAACTGGAAACTATAAGAAGGCCTATCCGATGATTCGCATCGCATCGGGCGGCGTTTTTCCGTTCACCGGCAGTCTCATGGTGCGCGACAAGTCGGAGATCAAACGGCCGAGCGATCTCAAGGGCAAACGCATGGCCTGGGATTTCGGCGGGCATGCGATCACACAGACATGGCAAAGCGCGGCAATGGAAGTCAGTGGGCTAAAACCGACGGATGTGGTCCAAGTACGCTTTTCCAATTTAAACGACGCCATCCGGGCCGTCCCTGAGGGCAAAGTCGACGCGACGTTCGCCGCCATCGGCATCGGCATCAACGAGGAGGCCAATGCCATGGAACCGATTCGGTTCTTGAGCCTGCCGGCCGGCGAGGCGTCGAACAAGATTCTCGCCAAGTATGGCGCTGCGATCGTCAAGCAAGATCCGGCCGCGGGAATCCGCGGCGACACGGATGTTATTGGTTATGCTCTTCACGTCGCGTCATCGACCAAAGTCAATGAACGCACCGTTTCTACCTTGCTCAAAGCCTGGTGGGAGAATATCGCAGAGCTCCAAACGATTCATCCGCAATTCAAGAGATGGACCAAAGACGTTCAAGCGATCACCAACTACACCGTGCCCTATCATCCGGGCGCTGTGAAATTCTACAAGGACGCAGGCGTTTGGACGGCCAAGCAAGACGCGCGGGCGAAAGAGATTTGCGGCTAAAGAAAAAGACATGGAACAAAGGAGTGATGGATTAATGGGAATAAAGAGAGTTTGCAGAAAATATT
>CAMLCX010000252.1 GCA_946478635.1 uncultured Pseudomonadota bacterium | reverse complement strand
ATTTTCTCACGGAGCCTGACAACTTAAGACCACCAACCTGAAAAATTTGCGCAAGCCGCGCAAATTTTGAGATATTGCAGTGCAAAGGGCGCAAAGTTCTTGCAGGGTGCGCTGCGCGCGTCGAAAGATGACAATGCAATTGTAATGGCGCGGCACGCTACGCGCCGCCCCTACCGTTAGGCGGAACAGCACAAGGTTGGATTCAAGATTCGACTTACGAGGTGGGCACTTCGGTGAACATGACGAAGCGGGCGCGGCGGTTTTTCACGCGGCACTCTTCGGTTTGTTCGAAACAAGCTGGGGCTTCTTTGCCATAACTGATGGTGACGAGGCGATCGGCCTCTATGCCCTGGGCCAGCAGGAAATCTCTCGCAGCCTGGGCCCGTTTGGCGCCGAGGGCCAGATTATATTCGGCTGAGCCGATGTCGTCGCAGTGACCTTCAATTTCAACACGCGCCTTGGGATTGGTTCTCAGCCAGGCGGCATTCTTTATCAATATTTCCTGCGCGTCGGGCTCCAAGTTGACGCTGTCGAATTGATAATAGACATCTTTCAACGCCGCTCCCGGGGGGGTTACTACCGCAACGCCGCGGCTGATGGCCTCCATCGCCGAAGGCGAACGGGCCGAAGCGGGGGCGGCGGGGTTACTCAAAGACTCCGGCGGAGAGAAGAGCTTGGATGAAGGGGGATCGTTCCAGGATGAACAGCCATGGAACATTACGATCAGCGCCGCTAGAGCGGCAATACGGCGACAGCGTATTGCACAACGGAGGTGTGAGAGCACGTCAGTCCTTATCGTCCAAAAAAATGTTTTATTATCCTCGCGATTTGCGGCTGAAAAGTCAAGAAATTTTCTGCTAACCGAAAAAATGGTTTCGGCCCGACAGGGGCTCCTAGGGAAAATTATTGCGCCGGTTTCGCTGCCGAAACCATAAAATCCCCGAGATTCCACCGAAGATGTCGACCAGAACATCGGCAATGCTGGCGCTCCGACCGGGGACGAAGGCTTGATGCCCTTCGTCGCTGGCGGCGTACAGAGCGACCAGCATCAGGGCAAGGCCGAACCGGTTCCAAGATAGTTTTTCCTCTCGGTCATCGCGCAGGGCACGCAGCACCAGCACGGCGAGTACAGAATACTCAGCCAAGTGGCCAAGCTTACGAATAGAAAAGTGGATCAGATCGATGGCCGTCCAGGATACTGCGGGAAATAAATCTCGCAGCAACGATTCGTAGAGCCCTCGTGTATTGCCCTCGGAAAAGGGTTCGCTGGAGAAAATGAAGATCAATCCGGCCCAGGCAAGCGCAGGAATCCATTTTAGAAAGCGATCAGACATCAACTGAGGTTACATTGAATTGGCGTGGGTTGCCGGCGAAACCCTGTCGCTCAGGCGGCTCCAAAGTTTCTCGATCGTCGTGACGCAGCTTGTGAAGCTAAACCGCGGCAAGAGGCGGGAGCATCGTGTTTGTTTATCTAACCGAGAGCGCGCGATGATGTCAACGCGACGTCGTCTAACTGCAATTTTGCAATCGATGGTGTATAAGCAAAGGTATTCTTGAAAGGCGAAGAGGATGAAGCACAGGATTACATTGATTCCCGGCGATGGCATTGGGCCGGAAGTAACCAAGCCGACCCTCGCGATCATCAAAGCGGCGGGCGTCGACGTTCAGTGGGAAACTCACCTGGCCGGCGCGGACGCGCTTAAAAAACATGGCACAACCATTCCCAAGTCGTTGATGGACTCGTTCGAAAAAAATCGAGTGGCGCTCAAGGGGCCGGTGACCACGCCCGTGGGTGAAGGATTTTCGAGCGTCAACGTTGCGTTGAGACAGGCATTCAATCTCTACGCCAACCTCCGGCCGGTCAAGAATCTTCCCGGCGTAAAGGCGCGCTATCAGGGAATCGATTTATTCGTTGTGCGGGAAAACACCGAAGGACTTTACTCCGGCATCGAGCATGAGGTCGTGCCAGGAGTCGTGGAGAGCTTGAAGATCATGACCGAGAAGGCCTGCACGAGAATCGCCAAGTTCGCCTTCGAGTTTGCGCGGGCCAACGGCCGGAAAAAGATCGCCGCCGTGCACAAAGCCAACATTATGAAGCTTAGCGATGGATTGTTTTTGGATTGCGCCAGAAAGATATCGAAAAGCTACAAGTCCATTGCCTTTAGTGACGTCATTGTCGACAACGCCTGCATGCAGTTGGTTGTTGACCCGTGGCAATTTGACATGCTGCTCATGGAAAATCTCTACGGCGATATCCTATCGGACCTTGCGGCGGGGCTTGTCGGCGGTCTCGGTGTTGTTCCGGGCGCCAATCTCGGCGATCGCCACGCGCTTTTTGAAACGGTCCATGGGAGCGCGCCCGATATCAAAGGCAAGAATATCGCGAATCCTTCCGCGATGATTCAAGCCGCAATAATGCTGCTACGCCATATTTCCGAGAAAGCCGCGGCGAATCGAATTTCGCTGGCGCTGGAGCGCGTCCTCATGCGCGGCGAGGTCATGACCCGCGATCTTGGCGGCCGCGCAAGCACGACAAAATTCGCCGACGCGATCATTCGGGAGATAGAGAAATAGGGGAGAGTTGCAGAACCGTCGCAACCTCATTTGTTAGCCCGGATTATTCGCGGTAAAACTGCGATCGAGCTGCAACCCTTCCGGAACGAAGGCAAAGCGGTTGTGCCTTCAAGATGCAAGTGGGCGAGTTGCCCATGAGATCAGCAGCGATAAGGTCAAACATCTCGCCGAGCGCCGAGACCAAAATGAAACATTCGCGCCGGTGCCTTCGTTCCTCCAGGGTTACACCTCGATCAGAAGAGTGTCGCAGGTCTCCCCGTAGCATGAATAATCCAGGTTAGCAGCCAGTACGCCAGTTGTGTTGGAGTACTGGAGCGACGGAGTGTTGGACAAGAGATCGACAGCGCGAACTTGGTGATCAGCCGCCGCACGTCACCCATTGTCTTGGATAGGCGTTCAAGCTTTCGCAGCCGGTTTTCTTGACCACCAGCGTCTCGCCGAATTGAAGCCCCATCTTCTCGTCATAGGACATGAGATTAGGTTGGATCACAATCACCATGTTCTCGCGGAAGGTCATTTCCCGGGACTCGTGGCGTTTGCGCGTTTTGGTCTGAAAGATCGGTGGATATTGATTCACGCCGTGGACCAGATCGTCGTAGGTGCTATAGCCGCGCCGGTGGATGATCTCCGCGGCTTCCTCCGCCTCCGTGGTTGTCGCGCCGTCCTTAATCACGTTGGCTAAAATGTCGAATCCTTCCATCGCGGCGTCGTGCATCTTTTTCCAGTCGGGCGTCGGACCTTCGCCAATCGAAAAAGTGCGGTGGATCTGCCCGCTGTAGCCGGAATACGCGCCGCTGATCTCGGTAATCAGCGCGTCGCCTTTTTGCAGCTTGCGATTGGAATGAAATTGCGACGGCACGGGGAAGTCCGGCTCGCGCATGGGCATGCTGCTCATGAAATGAATACCGGCGTAGCCGCCGGCTTTTAGATAGACGGGCTCGATGATCGCCGGGATCTCATCTTCGCGCAGGCCTGGTCGAAGTTGTTCCGCCAATGCCTGGATCGATTGATCCGTGAGCTTGGAGGCCAGGCGGATGCGCTCAATTTCTTCGTTGCTTCTGACCGCGCGCATCATGCGCAGCTTGCCGCTCAGATCGACGAACCTGGCTCCCGGATATTTTTCTCGGAGCTGGTTGTAAACCTGATAGGAGATCGAGCCGATGAGGCCGATGGTTTTCGCTTCGAGGCCGCGCTCGCGAACGAGATCGACCACGCTGCGCGTGGTGTTGGCGCCGGCCCAACGGACATCCTGAATCGCCGACATCACGCGCGCCATGGGATAGTGATTGAAGAGCTGCATCAAAATCACCGGCGGTTTACCGCTCTGCATGAGCAGGTAGGCTTCGCGGCTGCTCGGCCAGTCGCTCAGCCAATAGATGTCTGATGCATAGCGTCCGCTGCCATAGAAAAGCACGGCGTCGACGCCTTCTTGTTCCATCAAGGCATAAACCGCTTTGTGCCGCCGGTCGAGCTCGCCGTCTGAAAATGTTGGATAATCGGAACGCTGCCGCATAAAAACTTCTCCTGCGTAACCCGGCGACTAAAATTGACTCCAAGAGCCTTTTCGCCGGTCAAGGTCGTTCGATTTTCTAGCATTGAATTCGGCGCGGAAGCAACTTGGATGATTCGTATAAGCTAGAGGGAAAGGGTGTACTGGACATTTAACCGGTTGCGTGCGAATGTTCCGAGAAATATTTTTGAAAGACGGAGAACCGACATGAGGATACCGCGTCCGATGTTTCGCTATGTTCCCACGCTTTATTTCCTGGTCGCCGTTGCCGGCTGCGCCCAGGCGCAGTCGGGAAAGGTCGATTATCAACCGCAGGTGGGCCAGGAAGGCAAGGATGTCATCTGGGTGCCGACGCCGCAGGGGCTGGTGGACAGAATGCTGGAGATGGCCAAGGTCACCCCGAAGGATTACGTCATTGACCTCGGGTCGGGCGACGGCCGAACGGTGATTACGGCGGCAAAACGCGGTGTCCGGGCGCTCGGCATCGAATACAATCCCGACATGGTTGAATTGTCGAAGCGCAACGCCGCCAAAGAGGGCGTGAGCGAGCGCGCGAGTTTCATGAAGGCGGACTTGTTCGAAACGGATTTCTCCGAAGCGACGGTGATCACGATGTTTTTGCTGCCGGATATCAATATTCGGCTGCGCCCGAAGATTCTCACTCTAAAGCCCGGCACGCGCATCGTTTCCAATTCTTTCACCATGGGAGACTGGACCGCGGATGATACGGCTATCGCCAAAAATGGCTGTGTTTCGTATTGCACGGCATATCTTTGGATTGTTCCCGCAAAGGTCGAAGGAAACTGGTCCCTCGGCGATGGCGAGCTGTCCCTTAAACAAACCTATCAAATGATTTCCGGCTCCCTCAGACGCGGCGGCAAGAGTGTGCCGATCGCTAACGGTAAGCTCAATGGCGAGCAGATCACTTTCAACGCCGGCGGATCGGTTTACATGGGTCGAGTGAGCGGCAACGGCATGGAAGGAACGATCAGCTCGGGCGGAAATTGGCAGGCGAGCAGGAGCGGCAAATAAGATCGGGGGGTCGAGGATGGTGGTTGATTTTGCTGACAAGCCCGAAGAATGCTTCGACAAGGCTCAGCACGAACGGATCTCCAATGATTTTTCGCAATCCTCCGTTCGGCCTGAGGCCCTCGAAGGATGAACGGATGCTTTTTCCGCAGAATCGAGGATAGACATGACCGTCACTGGAAGATGGATTCGCCATTGCGTTTTTGCGTTCATTGCGCTGGCGCTTGCGAGCGCCCAGGCGCAGGGCCAGCCGGCTAAACAGGAATATGCGCCGCGCGTCGGCCAGGCGGGCAAAGACGTTGTTTGGGTGCCCACGCCTGAAGCGCTCGTCGATAAGATGCTGGAGCTCGGCAAAGTCACGCCGAAGGATTACCTGATCGATCTTGGCTCAGGTGACGGGCGAACGGTCATCACCGCCGCCAAGCGGGGTACGCGCGCGCATGGAATTGAATACAATCCCGATATGGTCGAGTTATCCAAACGCAATGCCGCGGCGGCGGGAGTCAGTGATAGGGCGACCTTTGCCAAAGCGGATTTATTTGAAAGCGATTTTTCCGACGCGACGGTAATCACGATGTTCTTGCTGCCGCAAATCAATTTGAAGCTGCGCCCGAAGCTCCTCGATCTGACGCCCGGCACGCGGATTGTTTCCAATTCCTTCACCATGGGCGAGTGGCAAGAGGATGAGAGCGCGTCGACTCACGATAATTGCTCGGGCTGGTGCACGGCGCTGTTGTGGATCGTGCCCGCAAAGGTTCGCGGCAACTGGGAGTTCGCGGACGGCGAATTCGTCCTGCAGCAGAGTTATCAGACGATTGCAGGGTCGTTGAGGGCTGGGGGTCGCACCGTACCGCTCGTGGGCGGTCGGCTCCGCGGCGACGAGATCTATATCAGGACCGACGACAATGAATATCGCGGGCGCGTTAGCGGCGATACGATTTCCGGAACCTCAAAAAACGGCGCTGAATGGAAAGCGACTCGCGTACGCCGGTGAAGCGCGGCTTCTCCACCGATCGGCCATCGCGCTATGCCATCCGTTATCCAACCTTCAACCACGGACTTGTTGCGGCGGGTTTTGTTTGGTGCAAGTGTTTTTTCACTGCTCGTGATTTCACAGGGCCTCGCATCAGCAGGCCAAAGCGATAATCAACCCAAATCAGGACAGCCCGGCAAAGACGTCGTCTGGGTGCCCAGCCCCATGCCGATGGTGGAGCGGTTGCTCGATTTGGCGCGCGTGACGCCGCAAGATTACGTCATCGATCTCGGCTCGGGAGACGGACGCAGTGTCATCGCGGCCGCCAAACGAGGCGCGCGCGCCCATGGCATCGAGTATGACGCCGGTTTGGTCGAACTATCGAAACGGGAGGCGACAAAAAGCGGCGTCAGCGACAGGGCAACCTTCGCGAAGGCCGATGTCTTCGAAAGCGACTTCTCGAAAGCTTCGGTGATCTTCTTGTTTCTCACGCCCGAGATGAACGTCAGGCTGCGGCCCAGGCTTCTCAGTCTTAAACCGGGAACTCGAATCGTTGCGAACACGTTTGGGGTCGGGGACTGGAACGCCGACGAGACTGCGGTCCTGACGGATCACTGCGATCGCTGGTGCACGGCCCGATTGTGGATCGTGCCGGCGAAGGTGGCGGGAACTTGGAAGATGGCTGGAAGGGAGATGAATCTCAAACAGACCTATCAGACATTCTCCGGAAAATTAAAGGGCGTTGGCGGCATGAGTTCACTGGCGGGACGCCTGCGCGGTGATAGCGTTTTTTTCGCGAGCGGCAAAACGCGATTCACCGGCCGTGTGGTCGAAAATCTGATTGAAGGAATCGAGCGCACGGCGGGAAAAGATAGCCAGTTCAGGGCGACACGGACGGGAAATTAGCTAGTATCCTAGCCCAGAAGTTCATTCAAAAAGTTCATACAACACGTGCCATGA
>CAMLCX010000251.1 GCA_946478635.1 uncultured Pseudomonadota bacterium | reverse complement strand
AATTCGCTTCGACGACTTTGACGAAATCTTTGTTGGCCATCATGCCGCGCGCCGGATCGGGAAAGGCGACGGGAATGTTCACCGCTCCCTGGGGATGCCCATTGGCGAACTCGCGTTCAGCGCGCACGTCGATGTAAACGGTATCGGTGTCGCTAATCAGATTATCGTGAGCTTGCTGCGGTGTGATTTCTTTGATGGCCATGGATCACTCCGTGTCTCGCGTCCAGAGTCCCGCGTCTAGAGTTCTGGGGATCGGAAACACGGGACCCGAGACCCTAAACCCGAGACGGCGCGCCGCGCGCTTCGCGCGCCTACATTCCCATAATATTGTATCCCGCGTCGACATGCAGCACTTCGCCGGTGACCGCGCTGCCCAAGTCGCTGCACAGATAGAGCGCGGTCTTGCCGACTTCCTCCGCATCGATGTTGCGTTTGAGCGGCGCGCGCTCGGCGACGTGGTGCAGCATGGATTTAAAATCGGAGATGCCGGCGGCGGCCAGAGTTCGGAGCGGCCCCGCGGAGATCGCGTTGACCCGAATCCCTTTGGGCCCGAGGTCGTGCGCGAGATAGCGCACGCTCGCCTCCAGTGCCGCCTTGGCAACACCCATGACGTTGTAGTTCGGAATGACTTTTTCCGAGCCCATGTAAGTAAGCGTGACGATCGAGCCGTTCCGCCCTTCCATCAGCGGCGCCGCTCGCTGCGCCAGCGCCACCAGCGAATAAGCGCTCACGTCCATGGCGAGATGAAAGCCCGCGCGGCTCGTTTGCACATAAGGATTGGACAGGTCCTCTTTGTTGGCGAAGGCGATGGCATGGATCAGGATATCGATGCCGCCCCATTCTTGTTTGAGAGCGGCAAAAACTTTTTCGACCTCTTCGTCCTTGGTCACATCGCAGGGCAGAATAATTTTTGCGCCGATGCCTTCGGCCAGCGGACGAACCCGCTTCTCCAACATTTCGCCGGCAAAAGTGAATGCCAGTTCCGCGCCCTCGGCATGAAACGCTTCGGAGATCGCCCAGGCAATGCTCCGCTCGTTGGCCACGCCAAAGATCGCCGCTTTCTTACCGTCGAGTAAACCCATGAACCCTCCCTATCGATTGTAGCCAAGCTAAAGGAGTCCTTCGACGAAGCTCAGGACGAACGGAGAGGCTTTGAACTCGTTGATGATTTGCCGTTCATGCTGAGGGTCTCGAAGCATTCCGAATTTCTCCAACCTATTTGCTTATGTCCGTACGTGCTGATTAGCGCAAAGACAACTTCGACTTTATTTTCGAATGCTAACAACTGCGATCTGGCTACTTCTTTTGCTTCGCCCGCAGTCCGCGCTGCCAGAGATATTCCGGCTCGCCGCTCTGCTTGCTGATCCAGCGCGCCAGGACGAAGAATAAATCGCTCAGCCGGTTCACGTACTTGATCAATGTCGGGTTGACCTCTTCGCTGCGCGACAGGCGCAGAATATCGCGCTCGGCGCGGCGGCAAACCGTGCGGCACTGGTGCAGATAGGCGCCGATGCGCCCGCCGCCGGGCAGGACGAAGGACTTGAGCGGTTCGAGATCCTTCTGGCAGCGATCCATGAGTTTTTCGAGCCGCTTCACTTCCTCGTCGCTCACCCGGTACATGCCCGCGGTGAAAAACTCCGGCGGCGTCGCAAGCTCGCTGCCCAGGTCGAACAGCTCGTCCTGAAGCTGGCACAGCACTTCGTCCAAAAACTCGTGTGCCTCGCCCGCCGAGCGATTTTCCTCGTTGAACACCCGCGCCAAGCCGACAACCGAATTAAGCTCATCGATCACACCGTAAGCGTCCACCCGCGGCGAATCTTTCGCCACGCGTTTCCCGCCCACCAGCCCGGTCTCGCCGCGATCGCCAGTGCGGGTGTAAACTTTGGTGATACGAATGGCCATGGGTCAGGTTAAATGAACTACCTCGCGGCAAGCCGTTGGGATCGAGAGACCTTTATGACGTTGTCACCCCCGAATGTTTTTATCGGGGGTCCAGATCCGGACTCGCCTGTGGTGAGCACGGTCGAACCACCGCTTAAAGCATGCGGGAATGACGGATAAACCCTCCGCGATTCAAAATGCAAAATTTCGGAAACTCCCTCCGCTAAATCCTGTGACGTTGGATCGTTCCCCAGTTTTCTAATTTGAACTTTCTTATTTTGCTTTCAGACTTTCACCGGCCTGCTTTTCCAAAGCCAGTAAACGGGAATTCCCAGACAGACAATGAAAAGCCCGATGAGCGACTCGTGCGGCTTTTCCGTCACCGAGCCCCAGACAATCCATAGATGAACGAGCACAAAAACGATCGGCACGAACGGATAACCCCACAGCCGATAGGGCCGCTTGAGTTCCGGTTTCTTGTAGCGCAGCACGATCACCGAACCGACGGTGAACGCGGAGAAGAGCGTAATCGCCACGCTGACATAGGTAAATAAAGTCCCCCAGGTATTGGTGAGAATCAGCAAACAGCTCCACAGCGCCTGAAGCATGATCGCCTTGGTGGGCGTGCCAAAGGTTGGGTGCACGAAGGTAAGGCTCTTGAAAAACACCCCGTCCTTCGCCATCGCGTAGTAGATTCGCGGCCCGATCATGGTCACCACATTGAGCGCGCCGAGAATTGAAATCGTGATGATGCCGGTAATCCATGCCGAAGTCTTGAGACCGAACAGCGCCGTGGTCGCGACTTCCGACATGCGCAGGGCGCCCTTCATCTCGGTCACCGGAACCGCATAAATATAAACCGCGTTAATCGCCAGATAGAGTACGATGACGATCACCACGCCGTACATCAGAGCGCGCGGCAGATTTTTTTCCGGATCTTTCACTTCGCCCGCGATATAGGTCACGGCGTTCCACCCCGAGTAGGCGAAGATCACCGGGATGAAGGCGGCCCCGAACAAACTGAAATTGCCGATCTTTTGCCAGTCGAAGAGCGGTTCAAAGTGGCTCGTATTGCCATTGCCGAAAAGGACGCCGAAAATAATAATTCCCAACAGCGCGCCGATCTTCAAAGTCGTCAAGATATTCTGCGTCACCGTCCCCTGCCGGACCCCCAGGCAGTGGAGTCCCGACAAAAGCAGCACCACCGCCATGGAAAATAACGTGCCCACCGTGGCGCTGATCGGTATCCACGGCAGCGGAATCGAAAAAATCACATCCTGCGAGCCGAGGAACGGAAAGAAAAACGACACGAAGCCGATCAAGATCACTGCAAGGAAAGCGATCGCGCCCGAGAACGTCACGAGGAACGAAGACCAACCGGACAGAAAGCCCATCAACTTGCCGTAGGCTTCGCGAATGTAGATGTAGTCGCCGCCGGCGTAGGGCAGACTCGCCGACAGTTCCGCGCAAGTGAGCGCACCGGCGAGAGCCAGCAGGCCGCCGAACAGCCATACGAGCAACACGCCGCCCGGCGTTGGCAGGGTTTCAGCAATCGCGCCGGTGGAAATAAAAATCCCGGTGCCGATCATATCGCCGGCAATCAACATCATCGCGTCGAAAAGACTCAGTTGTCGTTTCAGTTCCGTCTGCGTCATAGCGGATACCATTACAGGGAAAATGCCAGCCAGGCAACCAAGTTTGCGGCGTGTTTAAGCCCGGGGCGGGGCGGGTTTTTTGTTCGGTCGCGATTCGCTTTTCGAGTTAGCGGCGTTTCGACAGTTACCTGCACGGCGGACGCGGAGTGACGCGCGGGAAGGTCGCCTTTTCCCGCGTCAATCGCTTTGACGTTTCGTAGAAGGCCAGATACTCAAGCTTCATTCGGTCGAATACTTCGGGATATTTCTGCGAAATATCCCCGTGGATGATTCGCTTCTGATCAAACGCCCTGAGCTCGCTCGTATTGCGATTCGGGGCGTAGGTGAGGATAAATGAGCCCTGGAGATAATAGCTTTCACGGCGATTGCTGGTAATCGCGCCCTTGTTCACGCTCTTGCTACTGAGCAAATCCATGCCCATGCCGCTGTAACAATATGGCTGGCCCAACAGGCCGAGGATGGTTGGAACAATATCCATGTGACTACCGAATGCTTTGATTTGTTTTTCGAATTGCCCGCGCAACCCTGCCAGTTGAGCGTTGACCAGAATCAACGGAACGCGAATCCGTTCGGCGTCATCATCCTCCACGGCAGCGCTCGTATGGTCTCCCGTGATGACAAACAGGGTCCGATCGAAATCGGGTAACTCGTCGCGCAGTTTGTTTACGAAAGCCTCCAGGGATCGATCGACATAATGAAAAACGTTCATTCGGTTGTTCGCGAAGACCGGTCTGAATTGCTTCGGATGTGTCCACGGCGAGTGTGTCGTCGCAGTTACGATATGCGCGGTGAACCCCTTGGAGGACTTGCGCGAAATAATCCTGGCCGCTTCCTGGAGCAAGACACCGTCGTAAACGCCAAGCGCATTGACGGCCTCCGCATCGATGCCCTTCGTTCGGTCCAGGTTTTCAAAATAGTCGATGCCGTAGGTTACATAACCTTGGTTTTTCATGAAGCTCAAATAATCCGCGGCGCGATGCCGAAATCCTTGAAAGAAATAATGATCGTAGTCGTCGTCGCCCAAGACGCGGGAAAGCGACGGATAGTGCCCTCCCATGTCGTAGGCCAGAAAATCCTTGCGATTCCGCTCCACGAAAGTCTCGGGAAAACCGGAGACGGCGGAAAATACCGCGCCGTCGGTGGAATTGAAACTTTGAAAAAAATTCGCGAAATAGATCGAGCTTTGCGCCAGTCCGCTGAGGTACGGCATAACGGGTTTGCCCTGTCGCTCATGGCGGACCAGCGCCTCTCCGAGACCTTCGATCTGGATAAGAACGATATTTTTTATCGCGACTCTCGGCTCCGCTGCGACGCTTCGCAACAATGGGTAATTTCCGCCACCCGCAGGAATTTCGAGCAGGGTACGAACGACCTCCAGGGCGCGCTCGCGCGTCAAGAGAAAATTGCCTTCCTGCTGGAGCGCCACCGGCAGATGAAACGTCAGCAAATCATAGACGGGATTGACGACCACCTGGTTGCGCAGATAACCGCCGCCACCGAGGTAAAATCTGCTGCTGGTCAGGCCGACATACCAGCCAAGCGGCCAGTCGTTTCGTTTTATTCGGATCGGATCCAGCGTGCAGGCGAACACCCCGAGGATGCACAACAAATTTGTCAGGCGAACCCTGGGCGTCCCGGCGAAATCGACAACGCAGCCCGCCGTTCGACGGCTCAGGCGAATCCCGAGCCAGAGCAATCCCACGGCGCAGACCAACATCAAACCGGCGAGAGTTTTTTGCTCCGCCACAAGCGGCGCGACGGCAAGATAAATTTGACGCGGCTCGCTTAAATTGGCCAGCAACATTTCCCACATATGCTGGCCGCGCTCCCTAAAAAACCAATAGTTCGACAGGCAGATCAAAGCGTGGAGATAGCTGAGCGCCCATAGAACGAGGAACAGCAGGCGAACGGAGGCAAAGCGAAAGCACCAGGCAACAAAACCGACAACGGCCAGCTCGAAGGCAACCAGAGCCATGTCGAGACGAAGACCGTAGAGCAGCGCGCGATACGGATTGGCGGAACCGGACACGCTCCCGACCGTCCAGTCCAATGCCACCCGATAGATGAAAAAGATAATGGCATTGGCAACGGCAAAAAAGAGCGCGCCTGAAAGCAGCCTCTTTGAAGAAAGGTATTTCGAGTTCATGAAGAGAGGAATTGTTCCGCAATCATGCTTGGCGAACGTGATTTTCGTAGCCAATGTAAAGCCGCAGTGGACCGAACGCAAATTGCAATTGCTGAAGTGAGTTGACAAGCTCAGCCAGGTTTGGTGCCGGCGCCATTCATGATATTTTTGCCGGTATGGACCATCTCACATGAAGTGGCGGCCCCAGCACGCGGTTGAGCGGCGCGCCAGACATGACAAAGGAAATGCGATGAAGCTTTTGGCGATTTTTTTAGCGCTAGTTATTTTCCCAACGACAACGCCGGCGCAGGATAGCGTCGGGCGCAGCCAACACGAGATGCACGAGCTGCATAACGATCCGAAGGCGTACATCGGCTCGCTGGAGGATCCCCAGCGTGACGCCTATCAAAAACCGCATGAAGTCTTGACCGCGCTCCGCTTGAAACCCGGCGAAGTCATCGCCGATATCGGCGCGGGATCGGGCTATTTCACCTTTCGCCTCGCCCACCATGTCGGCGCCAAGGGAAAGGTTTACGCGGTGGATGTCAGCCCCGACATGATCCGGCACGTCAACCGCCGTATCCGCGAGTTAAAGGCGGATAACGTCGTCTCCATTTTAGCCGATCCCGACGATCCGCTGCTGCCGGAGCGATCGGTCAACCGGTTTTTTATCTGCGACGTGTGGCACCACGTCGAGAACCGATCGAAATATCTCTCGGCCATGAAAAGGATGCTAAAGCCCGGCGGCGAAATCGTGATGATCGATTTTCACAAACGCGATCTTCCTTTCGGCCCGCCGACGCAAATGAAAATTGCCCGTGAAGATCTGGTCAAACAGATGGCGGGCGGCGGATTCCGACTAGCCAGGGAACATACGTTTTTGCCGTATCAGTATTTCCTGGTGTTTGTGGCCAAATGACCGAGCAGGCTGCTGAAAAAAAATTCGGAATGCTTCGAGGACCTCATGCTTCGACAAACTCAGCAGAACGGAAAATGCTCAGCGATTTCAAATCCTCTCCGTTCGTCCTGAGACCGTCGAAGGACTCCGACGGAGTTTTCAGGAGAGTGGCTGAAATCACGCCCAAATCCCCCTTGATCCCCCTTTTTCAAAACTAATCATGTGCCACATCTTTCTTGGCTGGACACGGGGGTGAGGGAGCAGAAGGCTGTGGTTATCTATTCCCCCTTTGGAAAAGGGGGATCAAAGGGGGATTTGATTGTGTGGTGGGGGAGGTTTCTTTGGCGCATAGGGCTGTCCTACGGGACACTGGGGCAGTATGAGGGCAAAAAATCTCCCCTGGCCCCTCTTTTTCAAAGCGGGGTAACGAATTTGGCACGTGTTGAGTGGTGGCCGAGATTCGGCTGTGTGTTTCACAGCCGTGTCCAGAC
>CAMLCX010000250.1 GCA_946478635.1 uncultured Pseudomonadota bacterium | reverse complement strand
GGCGAAGTTTTGATCACGACGGCCGCGGAACCTGATAAGGTTCGCGCCGCGCTGGAGAAGCTGCCGTTTCTCTTGGTCCAGGATACGCGACTCACGGAGACCACCAAACTGGCGCATGTGGTTTTGCCATCGACGCACTTCGGCGAAAAGGAAGGAACTTACACCAATCGCAAGGGGCGCGTGCAAAAACTCAACGGCGCGCTCATTCCCCCCGAGGGCGCGCTGCAGGATAGCGAAATATTCATTCGGCTATTGAATCTCGCCGGCGAACGAAACGGTTATGCCAATCCAGCGGAGATTTTTAGGTCTCTGGCGCAGGAAATCGTTTCCTACCAGCACCTGGATTTCGACTCGATCGGCGATCAGGGCAGCGAAGTGGGAGCGGTGGCCGCGGAGCATCATGATCGTTGATCTGGCAATTATCACGACGAAAGCGTTTCTCGTCCTTTTTATGGTTCTCAATCTGGCCGGCGTTCTCGGCTGGATCGAAAGCAAAGGCAGCGCGCTCATTCAAGATCGCATCGGCGCCAATCGCGCGTCGATCTTCGGTTTCGCCGGCTTGGGCCTGGTGAACACGCTGATCGCCGATCCGCTCAAGTTTCTCACCAAAGAGGATTTCATTCCCCCGGCCGGCGATAAGTTTCTCCATACGCTGGCGCCGTGCATGGCGCTGTTTACGGCGCTGGTGACCTTCGCGGTGATTCCGTTCGGGGATGTTCTCAATATCGGCGCGCGCACGATCAACTTGCAGGTGGCCAATATCAATGTCGGCATTCTCTACGCATTCGCCATGGGGTCGCTCGGCGTTTATGGCATCGTCATTGGCGCCTGGGCTTCGAACAACAAGTTTTCTTTACTTGGCGGCGTGCGCGGTTCGGCGCAGATGATTTCCTACGAGATCTCCATGGGCCTCTCGGTCATGGGCATCCTGATGGTATTCGGCACGTTGGAGTTGCAAGAGATCGCCCGCGGCCAGGGCATGCTGTTGGGTGAGCTGCTGCCACAGGGGTTGGCGTTTCTGGCGCCGGTCATCGGCTGGCTGCCGGCCTGGGGAATCTTTCTCCAACCGCTGGGGTTCTTACTGTTCTTCACTTCCGCGGTGGCGGAGACCAAACGGATTCCCTTCGATTTGCCTGAGGGGGAGTCGGAGCTTGTCGCCGGCTATCACGTCGAATATTCCGGCGGCAAATTTCTGATGTTCTTTGCCGGTGAATTTGCCGAAATTGTGACCGCGGCGGGGCTCGTCACGACCCTATTCTTCGGCGGCTGGCAGGTGCCCTACCTGATGCGCGACGGGTTTCATTTCCCCGGCGGTGCCCAGTGGCTCTTATCGCAGTACACGGTCGCCGGATTACAAGTCGGCGCTTTTACCCTTAAAGTTCTGTTTTTCTGCTGGCTGCAGATTCTTTTGCGCTGGAGCGTGCCACGGTTTCGTTACGATCAGGTGATGCGGCTCGGTTGGAAGATGATGCTGCCGCTGGCGCTGGTCAACCTGATGATTACGGCGCTCGTCATCATCGCCGCGCAATAAACTTTGATCACCATGGATGCACCGACACTGACATTCCTTGCCCTCGCCACGCTCCTGGTGGTGTCGTCGCTGCTGGTCGTCTTGCTGCCCAATGTGGTGCACGGCGCCATGGCGCTGGTCACCGCGCTACTGATCATCTCGGTCTTTTTTGTGATGTTGCAGGCGCCGATGGTCGGCGTCTTGCAGGTGCTGGTTTATGCCGGCGCCATCATGGTTCTGTTTCTGTTTGTCATTATGTTTCTCAATCCGGCGGCGCCCGAGCGAAGTCACCGCGTCTGGTTAGGGTTTGCCGGCCTGCTCGCCGTGTTGCTCGGCGCTCTGTTGACGGCGATGTTGACCAATACCGAAACGGCGGCGGATCCGATTGCGTCAACCGATCTCTTCGGCAGCCCGGAAATGCTCGCCAAGAGCCTGTTCGGCGATTTTGTTCTGCCGTTCGAGATCGCTTCGATTCTATTGCTGGTCGCCATCGTCGGCGCGGTGGTGCTGGCACAGCGGGAGCGCCGGCTCTAATGGTGCCGCTCAATTATTATCTGATTCTCAGCGCCATCGTGTTCGCCATCGGCGTGATCGGCGTCTTGACGCGGCGGAATCTTATCGTCGTTTTGATGTCCATCGAGCTGATGCTCAATGCCGTCAACCTTACCTTCATCGCCTTTTCCCGTTTCCTCGGTTCCATGGAAGGTCAGGTAGCGGTTTTCTTTGTCATGGCCGTTGCCGCCGCGGAAGCGGTCATCGGGCTGGCGATCATTATTTCGGTCTATCGCCATCGCCAGAGCCTCGATCCCCAGGAGATGCAACTGCTCAAATGGTGAGTTCCGAAACGGGCATCGTGGGCTACGATCTGCTGCGCTGGATTCCATTGATTCCGCTGCTGGGCAGCGTGATCAATATCTTTTTCGGCCGGGTGCTGGGGCGAAAAAATGCCGGCGTGCTGGGCTGTGCCGCCGTGGGCGCGTCCTGCGCGATCGCGTTCTACGTTTTTTTTCAGCTGCCGGCGGCGGGAATCTTCCGCGATGTTATTTATACCTGGATCGACTCCGGTTCTTTCATCGCCAATCTCTCCTTTCAAGTCGATGCTCTGACGGCCGTCATGCTGCTGATCGTCACGGGCATCGGCTTTCTCATCCACGTCTATTCGCTTGGCTACATGGGGCATGACGAAGGCGAGGCGAGGTTTTTCGTTTACCTGAATCTCTTTATCTTCTTCATGCTCGTGCTGGTCATGGCCGACAACTTGCTGCTGCTTTTCGTCGGCTGGGAAGGCGTCGGGCTTTGCTCATATCTTTTGATCGGTTTTTGGTACGAGGATGTGAACAATACGATCGCCGGCAACAAGGCATTCATCGTCAACCGGATCGGCGATCTCGGTTTTATCTTGGGCATTTTTCTGCTCGTCACCGAATTGGGCCGGCAGGGCATCTGGACCTTGGATTTTGCCGAGCTGCAAAAGCACGTGCAGATGCTCAGCCCGGCGACGATCGGTCTGATTACGTTGCTTCTGTTTGTCGGTGCCACCGGCAAATCGGCGCAGATTCCCCTGTTTGTCTGGCTGCCCGACGCCATGGCCGGTCCGACGCCGGTAAGCGCTCTGATTCACGCCGCCACCATGGTCACCGCCGGGGTATACATGACCGCGCGCCTGCATTTTCTGTTTGCGCTGGCGCCGGCGACGATGTCGCTGATTGCCTGGACCGGCGCGGCGACCGCAGTGTTTGCGGCGACGATTGCGCTTACGCAAAACGATATCAAAAAAGTTTTGGCCTATTCGACGGTCAGCCAGCTCGGCTACATGTTCCTCGCGGTCGGCGTGGGCGCATTCAGCGCGGCGATATTTCATGTGTTTACCCACGCGTTTTTCAAAGCGTGCCTGTTCCTTGGCGCCGGCAGCGTGATTCACGCTCTGTCCGGCGAACAGAGCATGCGCAAGATGGGCGGGCTCAAAGCTTACATGCCCAAAACCTATTGGACCTATGTCATCGCCACGCTGGCGATTGCCGGCATACCATTGACCGCGGGGTTTTTCTCCAAGGATTTGATCTTGTGGCAGGCGTTCAGCCACGGCGCCTACGTCCTTTGGGGCGTCGGTTTGGTGACCGCGGGCATGACCGCATTCTATATGTTCCGCCAGCTCTTCCTGGTGTTTCACGGCGAGTGCCGCACCGACGCGCATGCCCGGGCGCATCTGCACGAATCTCCGGCCGTGATGACATGGCCTCTGATCCTTCTCGCCATCGGCTCGGTCTTCACCGGCTGGTTGGGAGCGCCGGAATATCTTTGGGGCAGCCGCTGGGATCACTGGCTGCAAGCGATCTTCGGCGTGGCCGAGCATCACGGCTCGATCGCCGCGGAAATTACCGTAACGCTGCTGACGCTTGCCGTGGTCGCCGTCGGAATTTATTGGGCGTACGCGAAGTACGGAAAAGCGGGCGCGCACATTAGCGAGGGATCGGAGAACCTGGTTTATCGTCTGTCGCTCAACAAATATTACGTCGACGAGCTTTATGACGCGGTTTTCGTGCGGCCGTTTACCGTCTGCTCGCGCGTGCTTGCGCAATGGATCGATCCTTGGGTGATCGACGGCACCGTGAACGGCATCGCCGCGCTTGCGCGCGGGGTGAGTTGGGTTACCCGCGGATTGCAGACGGGCAACGTGCAGCACTACGCCGCCGGTTTCCTGGTCGGCGCGCTGGCGCTGCTGGCTTACTACATCGGCCAATTTTAAAATGTCTTCGCTTGCGATTGGAAACTTGAGCCTGTTGCTCGCCATCCCCGTCATCGGCGCGGTGCTCCTCGCGTTTTTGCCCCGGCGGAACAGGCAAGCGCTGTTTGCCTTAGCGCTCATCGCAAGCGGCAGCAATTTTCTCTGGTCGCTGGGGATATTAAGCGGTTTTGACGCGAACAGCGGAGAAATGCAATTCCTCGAGCGCGTCCCCTGGATGCCCTCGTTCGGCATCGAGTATATCGTCGGCATCGACGGCATCAGCCTTTTCCTCGTCTTGCTGACCACCTTGCTCATGCCGATCGCGATTCTCGCCTCGTGGTCCGTGCAAGATCGAGTGAAGGAATATCTGGTTTTCATGCTGCTCTTGGAAACCGGTATGCTCGGCGCGTTTATCGCGCTCGACCTTTTTCTCTTCTACGTCTTTTGGGAAGTCATGCTGGTGCCGATGTATTTTCTCATCGGCGTGTGGGGCGGCACGCGGCGCATCTACGCCGCCCTTAAATTCGTCATCTACACCATGGCCGGCAGCCTGCTGATGCTCGTGGCAATTATCTATTTGGCCGCGCGCCACGCCGAAGCTGATCAGCTGCTGACGTTCGATCTCTTGAAGCTCTACGGTTTGCGCCTGTCGTTCGAGCAACAGGCCTGGCTCTTTGGCGCCTTCGCCTTGTCGTTTGCGATCAAGGTGCCGCTCTTCCCATTTCATACCTGGCTGCCGGACGCGCACGTCGAGGCGCCGACCGCCGGTTCCGTGATTCTTGCCGGCGTTTTGCTCAAGCTCGGCACCTACGGTTTTCTTCGCTTCGCCATTCCGCTTTTCCCCGACGCGGCGCTGGCGGCCGCTCCCATCATCGTCGCGTTGGCGGTCATCGGTATTATCTACGGCGCCGCCGTGGCAATGATGCAAAGCGACATCAAAAAACTCGTCGCCTATTCGTCGGTGAGCCACCTGGGATTCGTCATGCTCGGCCTGTTCACGTTCAATATCCAGGGCGTGCAGGGCGCGGTTTATCAGATGGTCGGCCATGGTCTTTCCACCGGCGCGCTGTTTCTTCTCGTCGGCATGATCTACGACCGGCGCCACACCCGCATGATCGACGACTTCGGCGGCTTGTGGAAAGTCATCCCGATCTTCTCGGTGGTTCTGCTGGTCGTGATGTTTTCTTCCATCGGGTTACCGGGCCTGAATGGTTTTGTCGGCGAGTTTCTGATCTTGCTCGGCGCCTTCGGTGTCACACCCGGATGGACCGCGGCGGCCGCCACCGGCGTGATTCTCGGCGCTGTGTATATGCTCTGGATGTACCGGCGCGTAATCTTCGGCCCGCTTAACCCGGCCAATGAAAAACTAGCCGATCTCAATTTTCGCGAGGTGGCACTGCTTACGCCGATTTTGCTCTTGATCATCGTCATGGGCGTCTACCCACAACCGTTTTTGCGGCGCATCGAGCCGGCCGTAGCGCTGACCTTGAAACATATCTCCGTCACCGCCACCGGCCACACCAAAATGGAGCGCGCCGCGTCCGCAGAACTCAAGAACCATGGACGTTAACCTGTTGCCGCTGCTCCCCGCCATCCAGGTGCTGCTGACGGCATTGGTCGTCCTGCTGCGCGATCTTTTTATCGAAGAGCATCAGACCAAGGGCTTTTTGGCGCTGATCAGCTTGATCGGCATCGGCCTCGCCGCCGGCGAGACCGTCGCCCTGTGGGGCGCGCAGGAAAGCGCATTCAACGACAGCATCGTATTGGATAATTTTGCGCTTTTTTTCTCGCTGGTCTTTTTGCTTGTCGGCGCGCTGACGATACTTTCCTCCATTCATTATGTCCGGCTCATGGCGATCCGCGAGGGCGAATATTACGCGCTGGTTCTTTTCGCCATGCTCGGCATGATGTTGATGGCCGCGGCCAACGACCTGCTGGTTTTCTTTCTCGCCTTGGAAACGATGTCGGTGGCGGTTTACGTGCTGACCGGCATGTGGCGCAGCAGCGCCCGGTCGAGCGAAGCGGCGATGAAATATTTTCTCATGGGCGCCTTTGCCACGGGTTTTTTACTCTACGGCATAGCCTTGATCTACGGCGCCACCGGCTCGACCAATCTCAGCTTGATCGCCGATTATTTGCTCGAGGATCCGGGTGAATGGCCGCTTTATCTAGTCGGCGGCGGATTTTTGTTGCTGGTCGGATTTGCCTTCAAGATCGGCGCGGTGCCGTTTCATTTTTGGGTTCCGGACGTCTACGACGGCGCGCCGACGCCGGTCGCCGGATTCATGTCGGTGGCCGTCAAAGCGGCCGCCTTCGCGGCCTGGGCGCGCATCTTGACGCACCAACTTTCTCCTCTCGATAGCGACTGGATCGCGCCCTTGTGGGTCCTCGCCGTGGTGACGATGACTGTGGGCAACCTCCTTGCCATCGGTCAATCCAGCGTCAAACGCATGCTTGCTTATTCCAGCATCGCTCACGCCGGCTATTTGTTGATTGCCATCGTTGTCGGTGAAGAATGGGGCGGGATGCCGTTGCTCTTCTACGTCGCGGCGTACGCTTTTATGACCTTCGGCGCCTTTGCCGTGCTGAGTTGTTTGGCGGAGAGCGACAATCCGCACGAGAGCTATAGCGATTTCGCCGGGCTCGGCTTCAAGCGACCGTTGCTCGGAGTGGCCATGACGCTCTTCATGTTATCCCTCGCCGGCTTCCCGCCGCTCGGCGGCTTCGTCGGAAAATTTTACGTGTTTCGTTCGGCCGTGCTCGGCGGATACCTGGGACTCGCCATTATCGGCGTGTTGAATAGCCTGCTCTCGGTGATCTACTATTT
>CAMLCX010000249.1 GCA_946478635.1 uncultured Pseudomonadota bacterium | reverse complement strand
GTCCCATCGCCGACACCGACGACCCCGGCGTAACCACCGGGGAAAAGATGGATCTCGATTTTGCCGCGGGCCGCGCCCGGACAGCGCAAACGGCATTGAAATCCGATCGCCCGTCCGTGCATGACGCCGGTTCGATCTAGGCCGAGCTGCCGCGCCACCCAGGAGTTGCGTCCGTCGGCGCCGACCAGAAATCTCGCTTGCCAGTTTTTTCCTTTTGACTCCAATTGCCAGCCTTTTCCCGTTCTTAAAATTTTCTCGATCCGACCTCCCAGACTGATCGCTACGCCCAACTCCGCCGCTCTTTCTACAAGCAGTCGATCGAGCTCGGCGCGCCGCAGCCCAAGCCCCATCGAACGTTGACCCTCGCGCGATGTAAAAGCGGCTTCAGCTTCCCGACCGGAGGAAGTTGTCAGGCGAAAACTGTTCACTTCGCCGTGCGGCGCGGCAAGAACGCGATCTTCCACGCCCAGCTCCTGAAGCACGGCCCAATTGATCGGATTGACAAAATCGCCGCAAAGTTTTTCCCGCGGGAATGATCTTTTGTCGATCAAAGCGACTTGGTAACCGCGCCGCGCCAGGCCGATGGCCGTGGCCGAGCCGGCGGGACCGGCGCCGATGATCGCGACATCCACGTTCCCCATGATCAGCTCTCGAGCCAAATGAGCGCGCGCATGCGAAAAGGCAGCGCCCGCTCGACGGTGAATCGGCCGATGTCTGCTTCGCGCAACACAGCGCGCCATTCCTCGATCGTCAGCGCCCGCCGGACCGAGAGCGGCGCGTCGGTGCGGGTCATGATATTGCGGGTGAAACCCTTGGTCAGCAGGCGTATCCCATGATAGGCGAGAGGGTGACGCACCAGGTCGCTTATGATCACAGCGCGCCGGGCAAGCGCCGCCCAGGTTCGCAGCAAATCGACGATCTGCTCGTCGGGAAAATGGTGCAGCAGTTGCGATGCCAGAACGAAATCGAAAGACGCCCGCCGAAAGGGCGGTCTCAGCGCGTCGCCGCGCACGATTTTGATTTCAGGGTGCGCGCGCGTCTGATCGGCGGCTGCGCCGACGGTGACCGCGTCTCGTTCAAGGCAGCTGAGCCGGGCGCTGAGTTTCCGGCGCCGCGCCCAACTGACAATGGTTGTGGGAATATCGGCATTGCCGGTGCCGACATCGAGGAGCGTGAACTCGCGTTTGCTCTGGCCGCGGAGCGCGCCGGTTAACGCGCGCAGCACGTTTCTATAACAGCCCAGATAACGATTGAGCGAGCGTAGGTTTCGCAGGTCGTCAAGCAACAATTCCCGCGGTTGCCCCGGCAGGTCCATCATTTCAAGCTCCGCGCTCCGGTTCATACCGCTCCCCCGCGCGCGACCACCAACGCCGAGTTCTTCGAGCCAAAGCCGATGCAGTTGCAAAGCGCCACCTCGGTGTCGCGATCGATGCTGTGATTGGGAATATAATTGAGATCGCATTCCGGGTCGGCTTCGGCGTAATTGATGGTCGGCGGCAAAAACCCATGATTCATCGCCAGCATCGTCGCGACGACACCGGCAACGCCCGACGCGCCTTGCGGATGGCCGATCATCGACTTGATCGAACTCATGGGAACGTCGCGAGCGCGCGCGCCGAAGCAGGTTTTGGCCGCGAGCGTTTCCGTCCTGTCGTTTAATAGTGTCGAGGTGCCGTGCAGCGCTACGTAGCCGATCTCGTCTTTGGCGACGGCGGCATCCTCAATCGCCAGGCTCATGGCCCGCGCGGGTTCCTCGCCGCTGGGATCGAGACGCACGCGATGATGCGCGTCGCAGGTCGAGCCGTAGCCGAGGATTTCGCCGTAGACCTTCGCGCCGCGCGCCAGCGCCATTTCCCGCTCTTCCAAGATCAATATCCAGGCGCCCTCGCCGAGCACAAAGCCGTCGCGCGTCCGATCGAAGGGCCGGGAGGCGCGCTGCGGATCGTGATTACGCGACGAGGATACCACGCCCATGACAGAAAACCCCTGCATGATGCCCGGCGTGATCGTCGCGTCCGCGCCGCCGCTGACCAAATGATCGGCGAGTCCGAAGCGGATCATGTTAAAGGCATAACCCAGCGCATCCGTGGAGCTCGTGCAACCCGTGGAGATAAGATGGCTCGGACCGCGAAAGCCAAAACGCAGGGAGATTTCGCTCGACAGGCTGCCCGGCGTCGAGCTCGAAACATTATAAGCGCTCACCCGGCGCAGCTGGTCGGAGAAGTATCGGCGGTACTGTTCTTCCATGAAGTCGGGCGTGCCGCCGCCGCTGCCGATGACGACTCCCCAGGATTGTTTCTCTTGTGTGCTCTGACGCTGCACGCAAACGCGGGCGCGGGCCAGCGCCTCTGCTGTCGCCGCCAGGACCAACGGCACGGCGCGACCGACCCGGCGTATCTCTTGAGGACTTAAAAAATCCTCCGCGGCAAAGTTTTTCACTTGAGCGGCGATCCGGCATTCCAGTCCGTCGGTTTCGAAGAGTGAGATCAAGCCGACGCCGCTTAGGCCGCCACGCAATGCCGCGCAATAGGCATCGCTGCCGACGCCGTTGGGCGCCACAGCACCCATGCCGGTCACCACGACTCGACGCGGCGGCGGATAGGTTCTAAGCGGTTTCATCTTGTCTCTTCAACGTGGTAATAATGCGGCTTTGAGCATAACACCCGCAGCAATATCAGTGAAGGCATAGCAGAAAGGCAGCGTGGCGATGAGGTTGGTGGTTACCGGGGCATCGGGTTTTATCGGCATGCCGTTATGCGCCGCGCTTTTGGAGCACGGCCATGCGCTCACATTGCTGACGCGCGGTTCGCCGCGCGACGCCAATACCGGCACCAAGCGCTGGCTGCACTGGACCCCGGGAACTCTGCGAGACTGGGACGCTGCCTTAGACGGCGTCGACGGCGTGATCAACCTGGCCGGCGAACCCATCGCGGAAAAAAAATGGAGCCGCACACAACGCCGCCGCATTGAAAAAAGCCGCATCGACGCGACTCAATGCCTCGTGCAGGCCTGCGCCAAGGCCAAACAAAGACCGAAATTTCTCCTCAACGCATCGGCCATTGGCTACTACGGTCCCCGCGGCGACGATATCGTAACAGAGGAAACCCCGCCGGGGGATGATTTTCTGGGGCGGCTCTGCAAGGCGTGGGAGGCTGAGGCCCAAAAAGCTGCGGATTTGGGCATGCGCGTCGTTTGTCTGCGCACCGGCATCGTGCTCGGGCCGGACGGCGGAGCCTTGGCGAAGATCGCTGAGCCCTTCAAATTTTTCTTGGGCGGCCCACTGGGCTCCGGCAAGCAGTGGATGTCCTGGATCCAGCTCGAAGATTTGATCCGTTTGATTTTACTGCTGATCGACAACCCGCTTGCCCAGGGGCCATTTAATGCGACAGCGCCGAATCCGGTACAAAATAACGAATTCGGCAAGGCTCTCGGCAAAGCCATTCGTCGCCCATCCTGGGCGCGGGTGCCGGCATTTCTGCTCAGACTCACTATGGGTGATATGGCGGAGATGCTTCTAACCGGCCAGCGCGTGGTTCCGGCGGCAGCGGAGAAACTTGGATTTAAATTCCGTTATCCGGATCTCCCCGAGGCGCTCGAAGCCTCCAAACCGATTTGATCGGCTAAAGCTTCGCGTCCAAGCCCTGCGATGGACTTCAAAGACCAAGTGATCATGATCACCGGCGCCTCCAATGGCATCGGCAGGCGATTGGCGATCGACCTGGCGGCGCGCGGCGCGATTGTCGCGGGCTGCGGCCGTTCCATTGAATCACTGAGGGACACCTTGAAGGAGGTGCGCCGCGCCAGCCCGTCATCGGTGATGATCGGTTGCGATGTGAGCGACGCCGAGCAGGTTCACGGCATGGTGTCCAAGATCGTCAGCGACTACGGGAAAATCGACGTCTTGATCAACAACGCCGGCATCGGCATGCGCCGGCCGTTCAGCGAAACCGATCTCAAAATCATTGAGGACATTATTCGGGTCAACTATCTCGGCGCGGTTTACTGCGCGAAAAAAGTCCTGCCGACGATGATCGCCAGAAGAGCCGGCCACATCGTCAATGTCTCATCGGGCGCCGGCTTGATCGGCACACTGAACATGGCCGCCTACTGCGCTTCCAAGTTCGCGCTCAACGGCTGGTCGGAAAGTCTTTATCATGAGCTCAAACCCCTCGGCATCCACGTATCGATCGTCTGCCCCGGTCCGGTGGCGACCGAATTTAGCCGGGATTTTCGCGACAGCGATCCGAAGGCGCCGCCGAACTTGATCGTCGCCGCCGGCGCGGTCGCCGAGGCGGTCATTAAGATCATCGAAAACAAGCGCTTCGAAATTGTTTTGCCGCGCTGGTTGGCACTCATGTCGGCGCTCCGGCGCCACTTCCCTAATTTGTTTCGCGCGATCGCGCATCGGCGATTTCGCGCCCACGTCGTGCCGCCGGAAAATTCTTCCGGCCGGGGTGACGCGGGCTAAAAATCCTGGTACATTTTTTACTGTAAGGAGATTTCCTGTGCCGCTCACTCGAACGTTAGCAGTCACTTTCGCTATTTTCATGATCAGCGCTCCCCTCGGTGCGCAACTCGGACCGAAGGACGGCGGCGCCGATCTCGCGCCGACGGATTTGAATCGAATGAAAGTCGGCCAGCCCGCGCCGGATTTCACCCTGGAAGACAGCGGCGGAAAAGCGCTCACCCTATCGGATTTTCGTAACAAGAAGACCGTGATCTTGGTTTTCTACCGCGGCTACTGGTGACCCTTCTGCGTAGAACAGCTCGGGAAGCTGAAAAGTTTATTGACCAAGCAGCAAAAAGAAAAAATCCAGATCCTGGCGGTCAGCACCGACACCCGCGAGGAGTCGAAAAAGTTCGGCGAGATGCTGCGCAAGCGCTTCGACGGCGAGTTCGACTTTCCGCTGCTCGAAGACAAAGACCACAAGGTGATCGACCGCTACGGTGTTTTTAATCCGGATGGCCGAGGCTGGCCGCATCCCTCGACTTTCATCATCGACCCGAAGGGGAGCGTGCGCTGGAAGTTTATCGAAGTCGATTACACCAAAAGGCCATCCAACGAACAGATCCGCCGGGAGCTCGCAAAGATCAAATAATCCTTGATCGTCTCGTCAGCGCCTGAGGCTTAGCGATCCATTACTCCGGCAGTCCGGCCTTTCCGGCAATATCCGGCGGTAACTCGCGCGCCGCGTCTCGATCGATCATCCACGTCAATCGCCCCGCCATGGGCCCAACCTTCGCGGCCGGATAGTCATTAAGCGCGCGGTTCGAAGCGAAAATTTCTCTCACGATCTTTGTCTTGCTCGCGCCGGAAACCAAAAACACCACCTGCGCGGCGGAACGGATCACCGGGAGAGTCAGCGTTAGCCGGTAGGATTGCAATTTTTCCACATGGACGGCAGTGATCCAATGCTTGGTTGCATCCAGGGCCACTGTTCCGGGAAAAAGCGATGCCGTGTGCCCGTCCTCGCCCAAACCGAGAAAAATCAAGTCGAAGCGCGGCCAATCGCCATCCCCTGCGCTAAAGAATGTTTTTAACTCTTGCTCATAGGCCGCGGCTGCCTCCGCCGGCTCTCTCTCGCCCATCATGCGATGAATATTCTCCGGCGGAATGGCGATCTTCGCCAGCAGCGCTTCCTGCACCATGCGAAAATTGCTATCCGGGTGATTTGGCGGGACGCAGCGCTCATCGCCCCAGAACAGATGCACCCGCGGCCAATCGATACGGTCGCGAAACTCCGGCTCGGCGAGCAAGGAATAGACCGCCCGCGGCGTCGAGCCGCCGGAAAGCGCTACGGAGAATCGGCCGGTGCGCGCGATGAACTCGGCGGCGCGAACGCTTAGAAGCCCGGCAGCGCCGCGCGCCAGTTCTGTGGCGTCGCGGCAAATAATGATTTCAGGACTCGTCACTGGATAGAAACGCCGCAAAGTAAGCGGCGCCGCGCAGCGCCGCTTGATCATTCAGCACAACTTGCACGGGAATGGCGGCAAGCAGATCGGCATAACGGCCTTTGTCGGCAAAGGCGCGCATGAACGCGCCGTCCTTGAGCTTGGGCAAAATTTTCGGCGCGATTCCGCCGCCGACGTAAAGACCGCGCACCGACTTGGCGCGCAGCGCCATATTGCCCGCCTCGGCGCCGTAAATCGACACGAACATATCCAGCGCCTTGACGCAGATCTCGGATTCGTTGGCCAGCGCCGCCTTCGACACGATCGCGCCGCCGTCGTCGCCGGCGGCAAAACGTTCCGTCAGCCACGCCGGTTCTGCCATACCGCGACTTTCTTTGAGGAAGCGATAGATATTGAACAGCCCAGGACCGGATATCACCCGCTCATAACTCACGTGACCAAAACGGCCCATCAGATAACGCAAGAGTTCGATCTCCAGTTCGTCCCGCGGCGCGAAATCGCCGTGGCCGCCTTCTGAAGCGAGCGGACGAAAATGACGGCCGTCGTCGTAAAGCATCGCTTCACCCAGGCCGGTGCCGGCGGCGATCAACGCTTTGTTACCGGCCTGGCGCATCTTACCCTCGTTGAGCGTGAAAAATTCCTCGTCCTCCAGCGTGAACAAGCCGTAGGCGCCGGCTTCGAGGTCGTTGAGCAAATGAATCGAATCGACCTGCAGCACCCGGCGCAGCTCGTTGCTCTCGACAATCCACGGTAGATTTGTGGTCTTGACGCGACCATCGACAATCGGACCAGCAATGCCGAAGCAGGCCGCCTCGATGACGTGATTTGCGCCGGCGAGAAATGCTTTGAGGATCGGCGTCAAACCGGAGTACTGTTTACTTGGAAAGCTTTGCGAGGCTTCGCTCCGGAGTTTTTTGCCGTGGGCAGAGAACACCGCGAGATTCGTCTTGGTGCCGCCGATATCTCCCGCGAGAACTAAATTTCTCGTTGCCATTGCCAGCCCGTGCTTTTGTTCAGGGCCGGCGCCAGCGCCGGCCGTCGCGCGCCATGAAATCATCAGCTTCTTTGGGCCCCCACGAACCGGCCTCATAGTTTGGAAAATTTCGCGGCTTGCTCAAGTTCCAGACCTGAATGATCGGATCCACGAGCGACCAGGC
>CAMLCX010000248.1 GCA_946478635.1 uncultured Pseudomonadota bacterium | reverse complement strand
AGCGATAAAGTCCGTCGATGAAACCGGAACGGTCGAGTTCTTCCAAAAATCTAACGTCGACAAAATCTTTAGGGTCAGCGCTCCTGGCCGCGGCAATTTTCGGACTCAGCACACAACTCTCCGCGCAACTTTGCCAGATTCGTGCTGAAACGGGTAGACGCATTCTCTTTGCTGGAGTTCGAATGTGAATTTTTGGCGCAGGCAGGCAAAACTTGCGACAACGATGCGCTACGCGCAGAAAAATTCCGGAAAAATTTTATTGCGCGGCGATTGTTTTCCGGCCATTATAAATTCGGTGCAGGGTTCGCCCGCCGGATGTCATCCATCCGTTGGCCGATAAACGGCGTGAGCATATCGACAAATTCCACAGAATGCGACGTTTTATTCCGATCTCATGTGTCGTATTGGAGAACGTCCAGATGAAGCAACCTCCCGGCTCGTCATGACCGAGGTTCCGACGAAAACTTCGCGAGAACCGAACAACGCTCCGCACGGAGCTTTTGTTCCTTTCGATAGATTCGAAATTAACCAGTCGATTATCGAGCGGTTTGAAAGGCAAGTCCAAAAATGTTCCGACCGGCTCGCTGTCAAAGCCAAGGGGCAGAGCCTGACTTATGATCGGCTCAATCGGGCCGCCAATCGCATCGCGCACGCGCTCCTCGCTCGGCGCGGCACGCGGGAAGAGCCGGTTGCCTTGCTGCTGGATCAGGGAATGACTGCGGTTGCGGCGATCCTTGGGGTGTTAAAGGCGGGAAAGTTTTACGTTTCGCTGGATCCCTCCTACCCGGGCGATTGGCTTGCCGCCGTTGTGGAAGACGCCGGAGCCTCGCTCATCGTCACCAACAAAGTCAATCTTCGGTTTGCCGTGAATTTGGCCGGTGATTCACGAGATGTCCTTAATATGGACGATCTCGATTCCGATCTGCCGGACGAGAATCCCGGACTCTTAACGCCTCCCGATAGTTTCGCGTACCTGTTTTATACGTCGGGCTCGACGGGACATCCGAAGGGGATCGCGCAAAATCATCGCCATGTCCTGCATCAGACCATGAGCTATACCAACGCCCTTCAGCTCGGCGCCAGCGACCGGCTGACACTGTTCCATTCTCATGGTTTCAGCGCGTCTCGCTTGGACATTTTCGGAGCACTGTTGAACGGCGCGGCGTTGTTTCCGTATTCCGTTGCGGAAGAGGGGACAATCAAGCTAACTCAATGGCTGCGTGAAGAGAAGATTACTGTATTTCACTGGGTGCCGACCGCTTTTCGCCATTTTGTCGACGGCTTGAACGACCAAGAGTCTCTTCCCACCGTTCGAAGGATTGTTCTGGGCAGCGAGCCGGTTTCAGCGCGCGACGTGGAGTCGTATAAGAAACACTTCGCTTCGGACTGCATTCTTGTGAATAGATTCGGCCTGACCGAGACCGGGAATGTTTGTTTGTATTTCATCGACAAAGCAGCCCGGTTCTCAGGTAATATCGTGCCGGTTGGATTTGCAATTGAAGATCTCCAAATTCTGTTGCTCGGTGAGACCGGCAACGAGGTGGGGTTCAACCAGGTTGGCGAAATAGCGATCGAAAGCCCTTACCTCTCGCCCGGATATTGGCGTCAACCGCAGCTGACCCAAGGCTCTTTCTTGTGTGACCCGGCTGCGCCCGACAGAAGAATTTATCGAACCGGGGACGTGGGATACATGCTGCCGGATGGCTGCCTGGTCCATCTGGGGCGAAAAGATTTACAGGTCAAGATCCGCGGCCATCGGATCGAGCTTGAGCAAATTGAGACAGCGCTGCTTGAGCATCCAGCAATTCGGGAAACCGCAGTCGCGGTCCATACCCAGACGCCCGAAGAAAAGCGACTGGTAGCGTATATCGTCGTGCGTGAAGAACATAGCGTGCCGAGCCATCAATTGCGCGGTTTTTTAGAAGCTCGGCTCCCGCCCTATATGGTGCCTGCGACTTTTGTGCAGTTGGACGCTTTGCCATTGACTCCGAGTGGAAAACTAAACCGCTCATCGCTTCCCGATCCCGACAATGCGGCGCTCGAGGTCGACACACAGTCCGCAGATCCACGCAGTCCCACTGAAAGGCGAATCGCGGATATATGGAGCAATGTGTTGGGAGTCAATCGAGTCGGAATTCACGACAGCTTCTTCGATCTTGGAGGCCATTCGTTGCTTGCAAATAGGACCATTGCTCGAATAATTGACACCTTTGGCGTTGAAATTAGTCTCCGGGAATTTTTTGAGCACCCGACGGTGGAGCACACGGCAAAGATCGTCGAACGGCGCCTGGCGCGGGGAATAGGAGCCGCGGATCTCGGTATCCTTGCGGATGTCGAGTCCCTCACCGAAGAAGAGTCGCGTTGTCTCCTCGAAAAAGAGACTAAATAGCATTTGAGATCGCGGCTGATTTTCAATCGCCGGGCGAGCCGCCTCCGCATTAGGCTCGTAACATCGGCAACACTTCTTTGCCCAAAAGATCGATCTGCTCCAGCCAATCGGCGTAGCGAAAGCGCAGATCGAAGACGATGTGATCCGCGCCCGCTTGTTCATAGGCGCGCACATCCCGCGCAATATCCGCCGGCGTGCCAGCCAGAACAAAACCGCGAATATCGTCCACGGTCGAAAATGTTCCGCTCGTCGGTTTCACCCAGGTCGGAAACTTGTTCGCCTCGGCGATCAGGGATTCGACGTTTATATTCCTCAGCGCGGTGTCGCGATCTTCGCTTACGCTGGTAAACGGCATCACCGCTGCGCTGAGCATCGGTTTGCCGGCCTTCTGACAAAGCTCGCGGATATACTCGATCAACTTTGCGAAGGTCGCCAGAGTTATGCGCGCGGGCATCCAGCCGTCGCAATATTCGACCGCGCGGCGGCACGCGGCCGGCGTGCCGCCGCCGTACCAGATGGGAATCGGGTTTACGGGAATCGGTTTGAGCGCCACGTCGGTGAAATCGAAATAGTCATTCTTGAAAGAAACTCTTTCGCCGGTCCACAACCGCCGGCAGATCCGCACGTTGCTGCGCACCAGCTCGGCACGCGCGTCGAGGCCTGTCGGATATCCCGCCGCGGCAAATTCGTGAGGAAATCCGCCCAAACCCATTCCCATGATGACTCGGCCCTGGGAAATGGCGCTCAGGCCGGCGAAGAGCTGCGCCAGGTGAATCGGATGGCGATGGCAGATCGCCATCGACGTGCCGAGCAAAATGTTTTTCGTCACGGCGGCGATCGCCGCCAGCATCAGCAGGCCTTCGATGTGCGTGTTATCGTTTCCCTCGATGCCATGGGGCTCAAAGACCAGATGATCCCGCACCCAAACCGAGTCGAAGCCATACGCCTCGGCGAGTTTTGCGCCTTCAAGGCAACTCGCCGCCGACGCATGCTCACAAAAGTGCGGCAGCAATAGGCCAAATTTTATTTTCGTTGTCATGGACAGATGCGAGGATCTCACCTTTGTTGCACATTCTAATCCGACAGGCGAGCGATTAAACAATCGCCGAGCCGACATACCGTATCCGACCGCGACGCGCAGCGGAGGATGTTGCCGGCATGCCAGCGGCATGCTAGTTTAACTGCATGGCGAATATCCAAGTCAAGAATATTCCCGAGAAGCTGCACAACCGGCTGCGCCGCTACGCGCGCGAGCAGGAGTGCACGCTTGGGGAAATCATCCTGGAAGCCATCGAGCGAGAGGTCGCGCGCCGAGAATGGCATAAACGATTTTCCGGTCGTCCTCCGACTAGGCTTGGCAGTTCGGCCGCAGACTTACTTGAACAAGAACGGCGACAGCGCGACAGTGACCTGTCGTGAGCCGTTACGTTATCGACGCATCCGCCGCTACGGAATACCTGCTTCGGACCGCATTAGGTCTGAAGATCGCCGGCTTCATTGAAGACGCAACTTTGCTCGCTCCGGAGTTGCTGGACATCGAAGTATTGTCGGTTCTTAGGCGCGCCGTACTGCGCCGTCAGCTCACTGAGCAGCGTGCACTCCTCGCGATAGAAGATCTTATGGAATGGTCGATCGACCGCATTCCACATCGACCGCTGGTCCGGACAGCATGGCAGCACCGCAACAATGTTAGCGCTTACGACGCTTTCTACGTAGCCGCCGCCCGGCTTGCTGACGCGGCGCTTCTCACGGCTGATGGTCCTCTTTCGCGCGCCCTTTCACTCGGAATTGCTGTGGAAAACATCCGGCTGTCTTAACGCGCCGGGGAAGTTGCGTTTACAAATCTTGAAGCACAGGACCCAATTTCATGAGCACTGAACCCAACAAAGTTATCTATTCGATGGTCGGCGTCAGCAAGTTCTACGACAAGCGCGCCGTCCTGAAAAACATCTATCTATCGTATTTTTACGGCGCCAAGATCGGCGTCATCGGCCTCAACGGCTCGGGCAAATCGTCGCTGCTGCGCATCATGGCGGGCGTCGACAAGGAGATCAATGGCGAGGCCGTGCTCTCGCCGGGCTATACGGTCGGCCATCTCGAGCAAGAACCGTTGCTCGACGATTCGCGCACGGTGCGCGAAGTTGTCGAGGAGGCGGTTCAGGAGACCGTCAAACTACTTAAAGAGTTCGAGGCGATCAACGCCAAGTTCGCCGAAGAAATGTCCGACGATGAAATGAACAAGCTGCTTGAGCGGCAAGGTGAAGTGCAGGAGAAGCTCGACCATCTCGATGCCTGGGATCTCGACGCGCGCCTCGAAATGGCCATGGATGCGCTGCGTTGTCCTCCATCGGACACGCCGGTGAAAGTGCTGTCTGGCGGCGAGCGGCGCCGTGTTGCTCTATGCCGGTTGCTTTTGCAGAAACCCGACATTCTCCTGCTCGACGAGCCGACCAATCACCTCGATGCCGAATCGGTCGCGTGGCTCGAGCACCATTTACAGAGCTATCCGGGAACGATTATCGCGGTGACCCATGACCGGTATTTTCTCGACAACGTCGCCGGTTGGATCCTGGAACTCGATCGCGGCGAGGGCATTCCGTTCAAAGGCAATTACACATCGTGGCTGGAACAAAAACAGGAACGTTTGCGCCAGCAGGAAAAGTCCGAGAGCGAGCGCCAGAAGACGCTGCAGCGCGAGCTCGAATGGATTCGCATGTCGCCGAAGGCGCGCCAGGCCAAAGGCAAGGCGCGCATCACCGCATATGAATCATTGCTCGACCAGGAATCGCAGAAGCGGCGCGAAGATCTGGAGATCCCCATTCCGGCAGGGCCTCGCCTCGGCAACGTCGTGATCGAAGCCGAAGGCGTGAGCAAATCGTACGGCGACAACCTGCTGGTCGAGGACATGACGTTCAAGCTACCCCCCGGCGGCATCGTCGGCGTGATCGGTCCCAACGGCGCCGGCAAGACCACCTTGTTTCGCATGATTATAAAGCAGGAGCAGCCCGATAGCGGCAAGATTCGCATCGGCGATACGGTCGTGCTCGGATACGTCGACCAGAGCCGCACGCTCGATCCCAAGAAATCGATCTGGGAAGAAATTTCCGGTGGAATGGACCTGCTCAAAATCGGCAATCGGGAGGTGAACTCCCGTGCCTACGTGGCGCGCTTTAACTTCTCCGGCACCGACCAGCAAAAGAAAGTCGGCGCGCTGTCGGGCGGCGAGCGCAATCGGGTTCATCTCGCGAAGATGCTGAAAGAGGGCGCCAACGTGTTGCTGCTCGACGAACCCACTAACGATTTGGACGTGAACACGCTGCGCGCGCTCGAGGAAGCGCTGGAAAACTTCGCCGGCTGCGCCGTGGTCATCTCCCATGATCGCTGGTTTCTCGATAGGATTGCCACCCACATCCTCGCCTTCGAAGGCGATAGCAAAGTCGTGTGGTTCGACGGCAACTATTCAGACTACGAAGCCGACCGCAAGAGCCGCCTGGGCGCCGCCGCGGAGCAGCCGCATCGCATCAAGTATCGGCCGTTGACGCGCGGTTAGCCGTCTCGGAACAAGCTCCGCGAGGAATCACGGGAGCGAAATCTTGGCGCGCGGCAGATCCTTTTCCTGTTAGGTCCGAAGGGATAGCGTTGTCGACCCTTACCCACGCTCCTCCCCCAACACAGCGGATTGTAAATTTACGGATCGCCTGATAGCTGACAGACATAGCCGCAGGCGGGTATCCCGGCTTTGAACCGGATACCCGACGCAAGCAAATGAACGACGATCCGATTTCTCCGCTAACCTCGACCACCGCTCTCAAATCCCCGGACACCGCTAAAGAAACCGTTCAAGACGGCGACGCGCTCGAACTCGGGTCCGAGCGGCGATGGCGGCCAATTCAAAGTTTGACCCGCTTGCGCATGTTCGAGGCGCTGCGCTACCGCGAGTATCGCCTGATCTGGTACGCGCAGGTCTTTGCGTCGCAAGCGACCTGGATGGACCAGGTGGCGCGCGGCTGGTTGCTTTACGAGCTTACCAACTCGACTCTTCAACTGGGCCTAGTGCGCGGCGTGCAAGCGATCCCGATTCTTCTGCTGTCGCCCCTGGCGGGAAGCGCGGCCGATCGATACTCGCGCAAGGCGCAGGTGCTGGTCGCGCAGGTGGTCGACGGACTGCTCTACGCCATCCTGGCCGCGTTGATATTCGCCGGGAGAATCGAACCCTGGCACGTCTACGTCACTGCTTTCGGCATGTCCGTGGTGCAGGCGTTTCAGCAGCCGGCGCGCGCCGCGATGATCGGCGATGCAGTGCCGGTCAATCACCTGACCAACGCCATCGGTCTCAACTCGATTATCTTCAACGTGTCGCGCAGCTCCGGGCCCGCCGTGGCCGGTTTTCTGATCGCCATCATGGGCACGGGCGGTTCATATGCTGCGCAAGCGATCTGTTATCTTCTTGCGACCATCTGGACGGTGCAATTGCGTTCCAACCGCAACGCTTCGGCAAGCACGCGCGCCAAACACGGTCACGACGAATCCTTCGGCCAGAGCATCATCGAAGGCTGGAAATTCAGCTGGCACAATGAAGCCGTGCGCGCGAGCCTGCTGATCATTGTTTGTTCCTCGATATTCATCATTCCGTTCATGACGCTGCTACCCGTATTTGCGCGCGACGTGCTCCACATCGGCGCCACCGGGCAGGGAC
>CAMLCX010000247.1 GCA_946478635.1 uncultured Pseudomonadota bacterium | reverse complement strand
TTGATGTAGCCCGGGTCCGGGCTCGCGAGATCAAAGGGCGGGGTGAAGAGGAGGACGAGGCCCTCTGCGCGGCGCACCAGGTATTTTTCGACCGCTGCCATGGCGCGCGCTCCACGAGCCGGCTCTGCGGCACCGGAAATGACGCCCCAGGATTGGGCGATCGAATCGATGCGGCATTCGGCGTTGGCGACGGAGCCGAGCGGCGTCCCGTCGTCAAAGTAGGCGCGCCGATACCACTCGCCATCCCAGGCCTCGCGTTCAAGCGACGCTTTGAGCGCGCTCACATGCAGTCGCCATATTTCGGCGCGCTGGCGCTCGCCGCGAGCGTCGGCGAGCTGCGCGAATTCCCAGAGAATGGTATGAAGAAACCAGCCGAGCCAGACGCTCTCGCCTTTTCCCGCGGCGCCGACCCGGTTCATCCCATCGTTCCAGTCTCCCGTGCCGATCAGCGGCAGGCCGTGGCTGCCGACCGCCAGACTGCGGTCGAGCGCTCGCGCGCAATGTTCGAAGAGAGTAGCGCTCTGCGCGGAGACACGCGGCTCAAAATACGACTCGTCTTGGCCGACGGCGAGGGCAGGCCCGTCGAGGAAAGGAACGACCTCGTCGAGAAGAGCGACATCCCCGGTAACTTCAAGGTAATTGATGATTGCGTACGGCAGCCAGAGGAGATCGTCGGAGATGCGAGTCCGAACGCCCCGACCGGAGGGAGGATGCCACCAGTGCTGGACGTCGCCTTCCACGAATTGCCGCGCGGCGGCGCGCAGTAATTGCGCCCGGGCGACCTCTCGTGTCGCAACCGTGAGCGCCATCACGTCCTGGAGCTGGTCGCGAAAGCCATAGGCGCCGCCGGCTTGATAAAACGCCGCGCGCGCCCAGACGCGACAGGCGAGCGTCTGATAGAGCAGCCAACTATTGAGCATGATGTTCGTCGCCCGATCCGGCGTGGTTACCTGAACCGCGCCGAGAACGTCATCCCAACGCTTCACAACCGTGCGCAGGATTTCATCAAGGTCGGCCGCGCGGTAACGCGCGACCAACGCCCGCGCGTCTTCCATGGTCGCCGCGTCGCCAAGGAAAAAAACAACTTCAGCGCGGCCGCCCGCACGCAGATCAATCGTCGTTTGCAGGGCAGCGCACGGGTCGTGGCCGGCGCCGACATTCCCCGAGAGCCGGTCTCCTCGTTCGAGCGCTAGGGGATGGTCCAGGGTGCCGTTCCGGCCAACAAACTCGGTGCGATCACCCGTCCACGCGGTCTGCCGGCCGCCGAGATCGGCAAAGGCAATACGACCGCCGAATTCGCTATTCCAGGCGTTACGCGCGAGCATCGCCTTCGTTTCCGTGTCGACCTCGGTGACAATGAATGGCGCCGAGGCGCTCTGCGAAACGCCGAGCACCCATTCGACATAAGCCGTCACGGAGAGACGCCGAGTTCGTCCTGACTGATTCTCAATGGTAAGGCGGGAAATCTTTATCGGATCCTCCAGCGGCACGAACTGCAGGAGATCGAGGGCAATCCCGTGTGATGAGTGCTCGAAGCGGCTGTAGCCCCGGCCGTGCCGGGCAATATAGGGCCATGGCTCCTCGCGAATCGGCAGCACCGTAGGACCCCACACTTCGCCACTGTCTTGGTCCCGGACGTACATCACCTCGCCCGGCGGGTCGCTTACCGGATCATTGGACCACGGGGTGAGCTGGTTCTCACGGCTGTTGAGCGACCAGGTGTAACCTGAGCCCGACTCAGAAACCTGGAAGCCGAAGGATGGGTTCGCAATCACGTTGATCCAGGGCGCCGGCGTCCATTGTCCCTCTCCTAAAATTGTTACGTACTCACGGCCATCCGCCGCGAAGCCGCCGAGGCCGTTGAAGAACTCGAGGTCGGGTCGCGGCGGCAAAACATCTGATTTGGTCGTCGCTGGTAGACGCCGGGAAAATACAACCGCGGCGTCCTCGGGCCGCTGCTGGCGTACGACCTGCTCGGTCAGGGTACCACGGTGGCTCAGGAGAACAGCGCGCGCGACGGTGCGGAGCAGGGTTTGATCCTCAAGCGGAATCAAGTCCGCGCGCAAAATGAATACACGGCCATAGGGTTCTCGCCCCTCGTCTCGCAGGTGTGACTGGCTGGTGCGGACCTGGACCTCCAGAGCGAGGTGCAGATCTTGACCGTAGGACGGAGCCTGTTCGTTGATAATTACAAGGTCGACGGCGAGCTGCTTCATCCGCCAGTATTCGTGCGCGCGCAGTAATTGCCGGACAATCCCCTGATCCTCGGGATCATCAATGCGGACCAGGACAATCGGCAAATCGCCGGAAATCCCGTGCCGCCAAAGCGCCGAGGGTCCTCGAGTATTTCGCGCGAGCACCGCAGACGATGGCCGCAGTGTAGGGTCCGAGTACAGCACCTGGCTGGCGAGTTCCTGGAATAGGTAGGCCTCATCGGGATCAATGTCCAAATGGTGTAACTGCACCTGCGCCTGCGTCCACGCCAGCGTGGCCGCGCGCTCAAACGTTGCCGGATTGTTGTATTCATCTGCCAGGGCAAGCGCCTCGTCACGCGATGACGCGATCAACGTCGAGAAGGTCACCCGTGCAGTCGTCCCCGGCGCAAGTCGCATGTGGCGGTGCAGGCTAAAGATGGGGTCGAGTACTGCGCCGACCGTGTTGGAAAGCGGATGGCCATCGATGACCGACATCGGTGTTCGAATCCCCCGTCCGCGGCCGAGGAACCGGGCGCGGTCGGTCTCATATTGCAGTTCGCCGACCGTTTCCCCTTCGGTGACGATCACGTGCGCCGCCCATACTTGAGGCTCGCCATGTGACCGCGGCCGGCGCGTGGCCAGCAGGGCGCCGAGTTCGGCAGCAAATTCCGTTTGCACGAACAGATTGGAAAACGCCGGGTGGGCCGCGTCGGCCAAGGGCGGCGCCAGTACGATTTCGGCGTAGGAGGTCAGCTCGATCTCGCGGGTTCGCGTTCCGAGGTTTGTGATCGACACCCGGCGCACCTCGGCGTCGTGCTCCGGCGAGACGACGATTTCAAGCGTGGTCGCCAGCGCGCCATCGCGTCGCCGGACCTCGACGTGATCCTCGGAAAAAATCACTTCATAGCTGTCCGGTTCGACCCCGCTCGCTTGATATGCCGCCGACCAGACCTTGCCACTCTGTCCGTCCCGAAGAAAAAAATACGTACCGAAGGCGTCACGGGTGCGGTCCTCCCGCCAACGTGTGACGGCTACGTCGCGCCAACGGCTATATCCGGAGCCCGCCGTCGTCACCATCACCGCGTATCGCCCATTCGAAAGGAGATGGGTGCCGGGAGTCGTGTCGTGTGGGGAGCTGAAGCGACGCAGCAGCGGTGGAACCAGATCGCGGACGTTGGCGACCGCTCGCACCTCCTCTACTCTGGGCCGGGTGACCAAGACATCCCGCGGCGTGCGTTCCTGCAACAGCAGCTCGGCGGCTTGCATGCGCGGCTCGGCGTGAAAGCGCTCACGCATGACGCCGTCAAAGGCGACATTCGCGAGCGCCACAAGTGCCATCCCCTGATGATGCGCCATGTAGGCGCGCACCACCGCCGTGCGTTGGTCTTCAGGGACTCGCGTGGCCGTGTAGTCGAGCGCCTCGTAAAATCCATAGCGGCCGTTCGCGCCCGCCTCGGTGAGGCGCAGGAAGTTCTGCGCCGCCGCCGCCGGATCAATCATCGCCGCTAAGGCGGTCGCGTACGGGGTGACAACCACGTCTTCGCTCAGTCCCCGTTTGAGGCCCAATCCCGGCACGCCAAAATTCGAATACTGGTAGGTGAGCTCCAGATCGCGCGCGTTGTAGGCCGATTCTGAGACTCCCCATGGCACTCCCCGTTCGGCTCCATATTTTCTCTGACGGCGGACGATGAGCTGGTAGGTCTGGCCCAACAAACTACTCGAGGGCGAGCGCATCACCAGGGCAGGCATGAGGTACTCGAACATGGATCCGGACCAAGAGACCAGCGCGGATCCCCGATCAACGGGGGTCAAAGCACGACCCAGGTGAAACCAATGAATCGACGGCACGTCCCCCTTGGCAATGGCAACGAAGCTTGTGAGCCGCGCCTCGGAGGCGAGCAGATCGTAACAGCTCGGGTCGAGGCTGCTATCGGTAACGCGATACCCGATCGAAAAGAGCTTCCGCGCCGGATCGAAGAGAAAGCCAAACTCCATCGCGTCGAATATCGTCTTCGTGTGCTTTATGAGAGTTGAAAGGCGGCGGGCCAGCGCTTCAGACGCTGCGGCAGAACGGGTGAGACTCTCGATCATCGCATCGATTCGCGTAAGGGCATTTTTCCGTGCGCTGCCCTCGGCTGCCAAGCGCGCGCGGAGAATGGTGAGTTCGTGTATGGTAATTTCACAGCGCTCAGGCGTGTCTCGCAGCGTCGGCAACGAGAGAAAAACACCCGTGATCGCCGTCGAACCCAATTCCAACTCTTGTTCCGCGGTCGTCCCGCGATTTGCTCGATCATAGTCAAAGATCAGCCGCGCCCACGGACAAGCCAAGTCAAGATCGCACGCAAAACTCTCGATGGCCGCGCGCACCGCTTCCGCCCACGCGACCAGCTCTGCGTCCGGGCGGTCACCCCGTTCCGCGGTCAGCGTGCGCGCAATGTCCGTCATCGTATGCGCGCGTGCCGCGAGCTCAGTCAGGCGCGCGACCCAGTCCCCGGGAGTCACCGGGACCGGACCGAGAGCGACGGTCAGGCCATCGAGTGCTTCATCCAAATGTTTCCGGGTTACCGTTTGGGTGCGCCGGTCGTCAACGATTGCCCGTGCCGATTGGCGGAGCAGCAGGATGGCATCGCCGATCCCGGCAAGCACCTGTGGGCCAAGCAGCGGGCGGTCGATGATGTCCTGGCACGCTTGTCCGAGCGCGACCAGGTGACCGGCAAGGTTGCCACTATCGACCGAGGATATGTACTTGGGATCGAGCGGGCGCAGATCACGCGTATCATACCAGTTATAAAAGTGACCACGGAAACGCTCGAGGCTGTTCATCGTGCCGAGCGTCGCTTCGAGCCGCTCGATTGCAGCGACAGTGCCGAGCCAGCCAAAATCGTGCGCAGCAATGGCGGAGAGGAGATAGAGCCCGAGGTTGGTAGGCGACGTGCGGTGGGCTACGACGGGTGTCGGCTCTTCTTGGAAATTGTCAGGGGGAAGAGAGTGGTCTTCGGGACCGACAAAGGTCTCGAAGAACCGCCAGGTTCGGCGCGCGGTCAAGCGCAGTGTGCGAGCGTCCTCTGGGGAGAGAGGCTGAACCCCAGCCGTGCGCGGCGGCAGGCTGATCCAGTGTGCCACTGCCGGTGACAGCGCCCAAAGAAGCGCGAACGGCATGGCAAACAACCATGCTCCAGGCGGCCCGAATGGGACGAGCGCAGCGGTCAGCACGGCAAGTACCACGGCCCCGCCCATCCGGCGATAGACGCTGCCGAGAGTGACAGAGAAAGTAGCTTCCGCCTCCGCAGCCGTTATCCATTCGAGCAACTTTCGGTGCGTCAGATACACCCGGCAGAGCGTCCGCACGATCGCATCGGTCATCAACCATGCCTGGTGTGCAAGCAACGCGACGGTAAGTGTCACATGCGACACGGCAAGCACCAAGTCGGTGCCGGCCGCACGCAAGTGGCTCCGTTTTGATATTCCACGGCGATGCGGGATCAGCCCGGACAGAAGCGGCAGAAGTGGCGGGATGGCGATGGTTGCGAGCACGAAAGACGTCCAGATCGCAGGCAAAGCAAACGGCAGCGTCCACCCGGCAAGCAAGATCAAAAATGCCGCGGGGGCCGACAGCGTGCGCCGGAGGTTATCGAGCATCTTCCAACGGCTTATCAGAGGAATCGCTGAGCGAAGTCGATCACCACTCGCGTCTCCCACGCGGCCAATAATCCACGGCAGTAATTGCCAGTCCCCCCGGGCCCAACGGTGCTGGCGGGCCGCGGCGGTCGCATAGTGCGGCGGAAACTCATCGAAAAACTCGATATCGGTGACCAGCCCTGCGCGCGCGAAAATGCCTTCAAAGAGATCGTGACTCAGCAAGACATTCTCGGGCACCCGCCCGGTTAGGGCAGCTTCAAATGCATCGACGTCGTAGATCCCTTTGCCGATGTAAGAACCCTCGCCGAAAAGATCCTGATAAACGTCCGAGACGGCGGAGGCGTAGGGGTCAATGCCCCCTGGTCCCGCGAAGATGCGCTGAAACAGAGAGCCCTCGCGATCGGTCGGTAGCGTCGGCGTGACGCGCGGCTGAAGCAATCCGTAGCCCTCTACGACTCGACCTGCGTGAGGGTCAAACCGCGGCCGATTGAGGGGATGCGCCAACGTGCCGACCAACCGAGCGACAGCACCTCCCGGCAGCCGCGTGTCGGCATCCAGTGTGATGACGTAGCGAACGCCGGAAGGAACGAGAGGTGTCCGGCTACCCGTAGGCACGTAGGAGGTGTCGGTGGCGCCGCGCAGCAAGCGATTCAGTTCATGCAGCTTGCCGCGTTTGCGTTCCCATCCGAGCCATTTTTGCTCGCTTTCGTTCCAGCGGCGCCGGCGGTGGAAAAGAAAAAACCGCTCGCCGCCAGCGGTGGCAAACCCATGGCGTTGGTTTAGCCGCGCGATGCCCTCGATCGCCGCAGCCAACAGTTCGTCGTCGCCGGGCATGGATTCCTGGGGCGCGTCTGTCCAGTCGGAAAGGAGCGCGAAACGAAGATCGCCATCCGGATTCGCTAGGTAGTGCACTTCGAGCTGCTCGATCTGCGCGCCAATCTGGGCGTGGCTTGTCAGCAGAGTCGGCACGACCACCAAAGTCCGTAGATCCGCCGGCACGCCGGCACGAAGCGCCAACCTGGGCGGCGCCCGTGGCCTGAGCAGCTCCGCGACCTCGCGATTGACTAATGCGATCGCCAGATCCGAGGCCGGGACAAGAGCGAAAAGCCCGAGTAAAAGCAGACCCACTACGCCAACTTCCGCTACACCGGAATAGAACAGAAACAAAGTGAGGAAAAGGCCGCTAGCAACCGCGATGGTCCCCAGGTAACGCGACGTCGCTTGAGCAACATAGGCACGCATAATCCGGCTCCTGATTGGA
>CAMLCX010000246.1 GCA_946478635.1 uncultured Pseudomonadota bacterium | reverse complement strand
AGGCATTTATCCCAGATCTTTGAACGATTCCTTGTGCAGCCCATGCCTCCTCATCTTTCTGTAGAGCGTCTTGTTGTCGACCTTCGCCTCCTTCGCGGTCAAGGAGATCGCACCTTTGTGTTTAATCAGCAAACTTCTGAGATAGTCCTTTTCGCTGCGCAGCAACCACTGCTTTAAAGAAAAATCTCCGTTAGTCCCAACGACACTGCCATAGGGGCGATCAACCACCCTTTGCGGCGGCATTGGCAGATCCACATCCGCGATCACATCACCTTGGCACTTGACTATAGCGCGCTCAAGAATATTCTCAAGTTCTCTAATGTTACCGGGCCAACGATAGGCGAGCATTTGATCAAGGACGTTTGGTCCGACTTGGCGGATTTTCTTTTCCTGGGCCACAGGATGCTTGCTCAAGATATGATTGATCAGAATCGGGAGATCCTCGAGCCGTTCCCGGAGAGGCGGCAGTTGAAGCGGAATGACATTGATCCGGTAATAAAAATCCTCGCGCAGGCTTCCCCTCGCGAGACAGATTTTCAGATCGACGTTGGTTGCGGCGACTACTCTCATGTCCACTTTGACCTTACGGTTACCCCCCAGGCGTTCAACTTCGCGCTCTTGCAATACTCGCAAAAGCTTAACCTGCATGGGCGGGGCCATGGTTTCAATCTCGTCCAGAAAAAGTGTTCCGCCGTCGGCAATCTCGATCTTACCGGAGCGACTTTGCACCGCCCCCGTAAAAGCGCCCTTTTCGTAGCCGAACAATTCACTTTCCAAGAGCGTATCCGGAAAGGCGCCGCAGTTAATAGCCACGAACAGCTTCCCCTTGCGTCTGCTAAGATTGTGAATGGCACGGGCAACTAACTCCTTACCCGTGCCGGTTTCGCCCGTGATCATCACGCCGGAATCCGTCTCCGCCAAAGACCGGATCAGATCGAAAACCTTGAGCATCTTTGGGCTTTTGCTGAGAATATTTTCGAGATTGTGTTCCTCTTGGACCTTTTGGCGCAGTTCGCGAACCTCATCGACCAGACGCCGTTTTTCAATCAATTTCTCGCTGACTAGTCGAATCGCCTCAGGCTGAAATGGCTTGGTAATATAGTCGCTCGCCCCGAGTTTCATAGCCTCAACGGCCTGCTTGATATTTCCGAAAGCGGTAATCAATATGACGTCCGTGTCCGGACATTTTTCGCGGACGTGACGAGCGACCTGAAAGCCGTCCATGCCTGGCATTTTAACGTCGGAAACAACAAGCGCGAATTTATCTTCGTCGAGCTTTTTAATTCCCTCCTCACCGCATGCCGCGGTGGTTACTCGGAAGCCTTCTTGCTCATAAAACTGCCCGAGTTGCTCGCGCAAGCGATCGTGGTCTTCGACGATCAAGACGTTGTACATGATTCTCCGCTTTGCCGTTATCGGAGGGCTTGGATCGGATCGAACTCTACGGGAAGTGCGATCAATACTTGGGTTCCTTGACCAACTGCACTCGAAATTTTCAAGGTGCCGCCGTGCATTTCGATCACGCGAAGCGCCGTACTCAATCCAAGGCCATCTCCGTCGCGCTTTGAACTAACAAAAGGGGCGGCGGCATCGCACAATGCGCTGCCTTCGATGCCGCATCCGGTATCGATGATCGCGATACGGGCGATCGGCCGCGGCGCAGGACTGTCCGTCACGGTTGCCGTTACACAAATTTGGCCACCACTGCTTGTCGCTTCGATAGCGTTTTTTAAAATGGCAGCGAATGCCAACTCGAGCAGGAACGCATCGCCGTTGACGCGCGCACCCGCGAGAGATTTTTCAACAAGATTTTGAATGGTGATTTTATGGTCGACACACGCGGCGGCGCCAGTTACGGAGTGAAGGATCTCTTCCAAATCGACCGCACCTGCGTATGCCGGCGGCTGACTGTAGTGCGAGAATGAACGGGTAAAATCCACCGCCCTATCGATGGCCTGCTGGAATGCTTCAATTTCGTCGATGCTGGTTGACGTCCGCTTCAAGGAACCGACGAGAAGGTTTAGCAATTGGAAGTGATTACCGATTTTATGGACAAACTGCGAAATAGTCGAAGCATCCAACGTTTTAGCCACGAAATCGCTTGCTAACGGCGACATGTATCCGAGAATGGCGCTGTCACAACTGCGGTTCATTTTGCGAAAGTGGTGAACGACCCACACAGGTAGCCCCTGATCATCCGAAATCTTGTGAACCTCCGAGTCCATTTTCGTCAAACCCAGCTGGGTGAGTTTCGCCAAGATGCGCGTGCGATCCTCGGGAATAAACCTTTCCTCCCAGAGAGCGCGATTGTCGAGCACGTTCTCAGGGCGAATTCCTAACAGCTCGTAAGCGTTTGGAGATATGCTGGTCAGAAGGAGATCCGGCGTGCATTGATAGACAACGCACGGTAACGGGGTTGCCGGATCAATATGGGCATCATCGAATACCGGAGTACTGCCTCGATTCACAGGGTGAGATGATTGAATAACTAGCGGCGATCGGTCCGTCCCATGTTCGCGATAATTGCTTGGAGTTGAGCTACGAGACAAGAATTCCTCCGACTACCTTCATTAATCACAAACTAGCTGGCATTTTTGCCATAACATTGCTATCAATTCAAGAAGATTGTTACGAATGTTTACAATCCGGAGCGGGCAACGAAGTTCGCACAAGTCATTATAATTGCTTAATTTTTATCAGAAGCCCCTTGAGTTCCGCGACAAATTACTTGCAATTACTGTAAACTCCTCTTACAGACGGTTCTACTACGCCTAAATGAAATCGTTGATAAACCGGAAAGCCTGGATGATTGTTTACATTAAAACTCCCGAATAGCAGCCTTTCCGGGGTAGCCTATCTAGCAAAGAGGGAGTGGAGTGCAGTGGGGGAATCGAATCCCTAGAAATTGTTGAGATCGGGCAGGGCTGACGTTTACTTGGTGATGGCAACCGCGATAGTCTCTGCGAAATGTAATTGTAAAAGTCCTGCTAGGTTGGCAAACGAATATCAGGACACCAGAGTCACCGGTGAGTAGCTTTTTAATAAAACACATAAGCGTCAACTAGTTACCATTTCTTGTTTGTTATCTAGACACGGGGTCAAAGGAGTATTCATGGTTAGTAGCGCGAGTTGCTCGGGGTAAGCGCAACTTTACCGCTGAACATGGCACACTGCTTGCTCACACCATGTTGGATTTTAACAATCTCCATGTCTTCCATTATCAATTTCGACTTCATATCGTCCGTAAATTTAGTGCTTTTGGCTTGCCTGTTGGTTTATCTCGCAACCAAAATTAAAAGTCATTCCAGCGTCTCCTATTTGATTGTGAGTTTAATCCCGCTTTCTATCCTCCAATTGGGCGCCTATTTATTCGCAAGCTCACCGACCTCGCCCTTCGCCGCGAGAATGATCATCCTGGCCGCAGCGCTGACACCCATTACGATGGTTCCGGTGAGCCATATCGTCGGTCGCGCTCAACCTGAACATCATTCAAGACTCTGGACTGTCTTTTATACGCTGCAAATCATCATCCTCGCGTTTGTCGTCCACGAAATAGTTACAGGTGGGATTGTTGAATGGGTAACAGGAATACTCGAGCAGCCGATTATCATCATATCCAGCCAGTGGCGCTATTACTTTCTCAATATCATAGGGTGCAGCATCCTAGCCCTTCTCTGTTTCGATAAAACTCTCCAAAGCGCGAGTCGGTCCCAACGAGAAGAGCTCAAGTTTGTCTTGATACCCTTTCTCGGATTTGCCGTCTACTTTAGTTATCTCTCAGTCAACATTTTGCTATCGTCCTACATATCTCAGGCCATGTTGCAACTGGGATCAGTGATCATTCTGGTCGGCTTGATTTTGCTTGCCTACGGCTTTGCAAAATACCCGCTATGGAAAATCAACATTCGTGTGTCCCGCCACGTCATCTTCGGCAGCTTATCGGCGGCCGCGGCGTTGGTTTACTTGATCATCTCGGGCGCCATTCTTGATATTTTACGCTTCGTGCAACCGCAGGGCCTGACGGTCATCTTGCCGGTCGCGGCGTTTGGCCTGATGGCCTTGTTCTTATTTATTTACCTATCGCCAACATTTCACAGTCGCGTTAAGGGTTTCATTACGCGACATTTCTTTCGCAACAAATACGATTATCGAGACCTTTGGATGAAATTTTCCGACAAGTCGAGCGGGTCCCTTAATATTCGAGACGTGTTGCCCCGCGTCGGTGAGTTTGTCGCTGATGCGATGTTTGTCCGGCAGGTCGCCTTTTGGCTTCGCTCTCCTACGACCGACACCTACCATTTGGCTTATCGTCACGAGGGCGTCACCTCGTTAAACGGGTCTGACATCGTTCCGTTGCGCTTGGACAAATCGCGTTTGAAGAACAGGGAGATGCTCTTTTTTCGCCTGCCGGCAAAGGATGATCCAACCGCCGTAGAGAATTTTCCCGTTACAGACAGCCGAGCTTTTAAAGACTTAGGCGTGCAGCACCTCGTGCTCGTTGAAAAAAGCGGCGAAGTACTGGCGCTGATCGGTATCGGCGCGCAACGCGATGAGGAAAAGTCCATCGCAGAAGATCAACAATTTTTGTCGAGCGTCAGCAGCCAGCTGGGGCATTTGATTTTAACCCATAAGCTTTCGGAAGAGCTGCTTCTTGCGCGAGAATGGGACTCGTTTAATCGTTTCGCCTCCTTTATTCTCCATGATCTGAAGAATCTCGCGACGATGCAGGGGATGACGCTGGAAAACGCGAAACACTTCAGCCAAAATCCCGAGTTTATCGCGGACGCATTTGCGACCTTCGGTCAAACAACGGAAAAAATGATCAATCTCATCGCCAGCCTTTCCGTGCAAAGAGGTCAGTTTTCACTCAAACAGCAGCCCGTCGACATTTTGAAAGTCATTGCGAACACCTTTGACGACCTCAAGATTGAGCAACGCAACGGAGTCAAGGTACGGACAGTCTTTCCGCCGACCAACCAGCTTCCGCCCGTTTCGGGTGATCCCGATTTGCTACAAAAGGCGTTCACAAACTTGATTCTAAACGCGCTTCAGAGCTTACCGAAAGGACAAGGCGCAGTGGAGGTTATGGTTTCTAATGAACCGCGCGGCAAGATCACCGCGTCGATTCGTGACACCGGATGCGGCATCCCTCCCGAAAGACTTGAAAGTCTATTTCGGCCTTTTCAGACGACCAAGGAAAAAGGACTGGGCATCGGACTCTGCCATACCCGTTCGATCATTGAGGTTCACGGGGGCCAGATCCGAATCGAGAGCCAGTTAAACGCCGGCACTAAAGTCGAAGTTGAACTCCCGACACTGTAATTGGATGAGAAAGGAATATGCTTGTGAAACCAAAACTTTTGCTCGTCGATGACGAGGAGAATATTCTCAAACAGATGCGCTGGGCGCTCGAAAGCGAGTATGACGTGTTCACGACCTCGCTTGAAGGCGAGGCCATGACTATTTTCGAAAAAGAAAAGCCCCCGGTAGTCACACTGGATCTCTCGTTGAATCCACACAACCCGGCGGATCTCGGCGGCATGCGGCTCCTCGAGCAGATCCTCCTTCAAGATCCTGCAACACGAGCCATCATCATCACTGGCAACGACGACGACAAGAACGCGTTGCGAGCGGTCCGCCTCGGCGCTTTCGACTATTATGCCAAACCCGTTCGCATCGATGAACTCAAAGTCATGATTCAGCGCGCGACGCACATTTACCAGTTACAGCAGCGCGTCAACCAGAATGAGCAAACCATTGGAAACGGATTCCACGGCATGGTCGGCGCTTCCAAAGCGATGAAGGACATCTTCCGTTTTGTGGAACGCGTTGCCGTGTCCGACATTTCTGTTTTGATTTGTGGCGAAAGCGGTACTGGCAAAGAGGTCGTCGCCCAGGCCATCCATCTACAGAGCCAACGCAAGGACAACCCGTTCGTGGTCGTCAACTGCGGCGCCATACCGGAGAATCTCCTGGAGAGTGAATTATTTGGTCACGAAAAGGGAGCCTTCACCGGCGCCCACGTGCAAAAACGGGGGAAATTCGAGCTCGCTCACACGGGGACTTTATTCTTGGACGAGATCGGAGAGCTGGCCCCTCCCCTCCAAGTCAAGCTGTTGCGTTTTTTGCAGGACCGAAAAATCGAACGAGTCGGCGGCACAACCCCAATCGACGTCGATGTCCGCATCCTGGCCGCCACCAATCGCGATCTAAAAAAGGATATGGAAAATCGAGTTTTTCGAGAAGACTTGTACTACCGGCTGAAGGTGGTGCCCCTCGACATGCCGCCGCTGCGCGACCGGAAGGATGATATCGTCCCTCTCGCGAAGCACTTTTTGGTCAAATTTTGTAAAGACCACCGGAAACCTCCAATGACACTTTCGGCAGAGGCCGAAGGAGCGCTGCTGATGCATCCTTGGCCCGGAAACGTGCGCGAGCTGGAGAACCTCATCAGTCGTGCGGTGGTTCTAAGTCCGCGCTCCGTTCTTAAACCAAGCGACTTGGGTTTTGCTCTCGACCAGATACCGACGGACGTAAATTTGAAGTTTGCCAAAAAAGCGATCGAGATGGACTTCGTCAAGAAGGCCCTGTCGCGCAACCACGGCGTCATCAGCCGCGCGGCACGCGAGCTCGGCATCAGCCGGGTTAATCTTTACGAGTTGATCGACAAATACAACCTTCGCCTAAAGGAGTTCAAATTATTGAGAACGACAGACAAATCGCAGATTAAAACACCGGAGGTTTCGTAAATTGCACCTTCTCAAAAGCAAACTGGAACAACACAACGCGACTGCGGCCGTTATCGGCCTCGGATATGTCGGATTGCCGCTCGCCATGGAAATCGCCGCCGCGGGATTCAAGGTTATCGGCATCGATCTCGATGGCAGCAAGATAGCGTCGCTCAAAGAAGGTAAATCCTACATCTTGGATGTTCCGGATAAAACCGTTGCCGAAGCGGTTCGCTTCGGACAATTCACACCGACAACCGATTTCAGCGCGCTTGCCGATGCCGACACGGTAAGCATTTGCGTGCCCACGCCGCTCAGTAAAAGCCGCGATCCGGATATTTCGTTTATTCTGTCCGCGACCGAAGAGATTCGGAAATATTTGCATCGCG
>CAMLCX010000245.1 GCA_946478635.1 uncultured Pseudomonadota bacterium | reverse complement strand
CGAAACCAGGAGATTCTCGACGAACTGGGCCCCGACTACCGTCCGCTGCGCAATAAAGCCAATCGCTACCTGCAGGACCGCGAGTCCATGAAGACCTGGAGCTTCTCCGGCATGGGGCGCATCTTTAACGTGCAAGACACCGCCATCGTCGAAGGTAACGGACCGATCGTCGACCGCACCCGGGAATTTCTCGGCCCCAGCGACCGGGCGATCATCGCCGCGCGCCGCCAGGTTCTACGCGCGATTCGCGATGTCGAAGCTGGCCGCGACGCGCCCCATGCGGTGCGCAGCGAAGAAAAGAATCGCTACCCGGATCTGATGGTGATTTCAGAAGTCATCACCGACGGCACCGACTGGCAGACTCACTGGAAGAACAAACTCGCCGCGCTGCGGTAATGTTATTACCGTACGCTGCAACATTAACCTGTTAGCCCTCACCCCAGCCCTCTCCTGCTTCGCGGGCGAGGGAGCCGAATCATCACGGAGTTCGAAATCCGGTTCCTGACGTTTTGAACGGAGCGCAGCGATTGAACGATTTGAACGTCAAATTCTAGGGTTTCCACCCCTCCGCTTTGATCTCGCCGTTCAACTTCCGCGCAAGCGTAAAATCGAAAAATTTATTCGGCGCGGTGTCGCGCTTGCCAATGCGATCCAAAAGCGGCGCCATGACACGCTTTTGCAGATCGTCGTTGAGAATCCCCTCCGGCGTCAGCGCGGGCTTGACCAGGTCGTAGACTTTAGCAGCGAGGGCTTCTTGCGAGTGCGTATTTCGCGCAAGAATCTGCGCGGTGCCGCTGCGATTGGTCGAATAGTAGATGATCCCCTTGATCGTCGCGCGGAGAAATTTTTCCACCACGGCGGGCTCTGAGTTGAGCAATCCATCGCGCGTTACGATAGCGCCCTGGAGCTGGATGATGTCCGAAGCGACGAACGAGACCAGCTCGCGAAATCCCGATTCCGCGGCGGTGATATTGTGCGGGAACGTCATCATCGCGGCGTCCACGACGCCGGTCGATAGCGCGCCGAGCCGGGTGGCGGTCGTGCCGATGGCCAGAATCGCCACGTCGCGGTTTTCGTCCATGCCGTTTTTCTTGATCAACTCGCGCAGCGCGGAATCGCCCGCCGCACCGAGACTCGACACGGCTACTTTTTTGCCGTTGATTTCCCTGACGCTTTTGATTTCGGGCCGGGAGTAGAGCCAGAACATCGGCTTGTGAAAAGTGCTGAGCACCACCTTGAGCGGCGCCCCTTGCAGCGCCGCTTGCAGCCCGGCGGTCGGCACCGTGGTGAATTCCACATTGCCGGCAATCAGCGCCTGATTGGCGACGCCGCCGCGCATCAGAATCAGATCGACTTCCAAACCTTCCTTCTGGTAGTAGCCGCGGTCGCGGGCGACGTACAACGCGCTCTGCGTCACATCGAGCACCGGAACCCCGACGGCGACCTTGCGCGCCTCGGCGGAGTTGGCGCAGCTGAATATTAAAAGAATCGCCGCAACAAGCTTCACGGACTATTGTCCTTTCCCAACGTTGTCATTTGCAACATCCTTGGCGCGTCGCAGTTAACTCTCCCTCTTCTTCTTTCGCCCGATCACCGGCCAAACCAGAAAAACCGCGGTCAGAGCAATCAGGACCGCGCAAATCGGCCGGGTGACAAAAATGCCGAAATTGCCGCGCGAGATCAGCAAGGATTGACGCAGGGAAGTTTCCATGATCGGGCCCAGCACCAAAGCGAGAATAAACGGCGCGCCCTCGAAACCGACGCGGCGCAAGATGAAACCTCCGATGCCGAAGGCGAGCATGATGGTAATCTCCACCACGTTGGCGTTGAGACTGTAGACGCCGATCAGACAGAAGAGCAAGATCAGCGGGCAAAGAATGACATAGGGCGTTTTGAGCACGCGCACCCACATGCCGATCAGGGGCAAATTCAGCACCAGCAACATCGCGTTACCGACGTACATGCTGGCGACGAAGCCCCAGAAAAGTTCCGGATATTTGGCGATAAACAGCGGGCCGGGTTGGATGCCATGGATCATGAGCGCGCCCATGAATAGCGCCATGATCGCGCTGGTGGGAATCCCGAGCGAGAGCAGAGGAATAAACGATCCCGCGGTCGCGGCGTTGTTCGCCGCTTCCGGTCCCGCGACGCCTTCAATGACGCCGGTGCCAAACCTCTCTGGATAGGGCGAGAGACGCTTTTCCATCGCGTACGCAACAAAAGATGCGATGACCGGTCCGGGGCCCGGCAAAATCCCGAGGAAAAAGCCTAGAATCGAGCCGCGCGCGATGGGCTTTGCGCTATCCTTCCAATCCTGCAAGTTCGGCAACAGCCCTTTGATCTTTGTTTCGTACACCGACTGGGAACCGAGATAGGCCAGATTCTCAATCACCTCGGCAACACCGAAAAGTCCCATGGCCACCGGCACGAGACCGAAGCCGTCTCGTAGAGTCAAAGTCCCGTAGGCGAAGCGTTCTTCTCCGGAGATGGGATCCATGCCGACGGTTCCGGCCAGGAGACCGAGCGTAGCCATGATCAACGCCTTGATCATCGAGCCCTGCGTCAAGTAGGCCACCAGCGTCAAGCCGGTCAGCGTGAGAGCAAAATATTCCGGCGGGCCGAAGCTCAAAGCGGCTCTTCCAAGCAAGGGCGCCAAAAACATGAGACCGACCACGCCGACCGTGCCGGCGATGAACGAACCGAAAGCAGAGATACCGAGGGCGGCGCCGGCTCTCCCCTGGCGCGCCATCTGGTAACCGTCGAGACAGGTCACAACCGAGGCGGTCTCGCCGGGAATATTGACTAAGATCGAAGTTGTCGAGCCGCCGTACATCGCGCCGTAATAGATTCCCGCCAGCATGATGATCGCGCTCGCGGGTTCCATCTTGAAAGTGAGCGATAGCAGAAACGCCACGGCGCCCACCGGGCCCAAGCCGGGCAGCACGCCCACAAGCGTACCCACAAGCGTGCCAAGAAAACAGAACAAAAGATTAGTTGGAGTAAGCGCGACCGAAAACCCGAGGCCGATGTTGGTGAGCAGATCCACGCTAAAGTCCCAAAACCCCAACGGGCAACGGAACCCCGAGCAGCCAGGCAAAGATCGCGTAGGAGATCAGCGACGTCGCGAGCGCGACGGCAATGACTTTGCGCCAGCTCTGCGCTTCGATGGCGCGCAGTAAAAGCACCATCAATAGAAAGGTCGTTACCAAATAACCCAGCGGCTCAAGCGCAAGCGCAAATCCGGCCATCGTCACCAATGTCGCGCCGATTCTAAACCAGCCGGCCGTGTCGATTTTTTCCGAACGACGAAGGGTCTCGTTGCCGATAAGCGTCTGCGCCAGCAGGACAAGGGATAGGACGGCGAGCAACAGCGCCAACGTCCTTGGGAAGAAAGCCGTCTGCGGCACGCGCAGGGTGCCAAAGGGCAGCGCGCTCGCAGCCAGAAAAACATAACCCGCGAGCGCGAGCAGAATTGTTGCGACGACGATATTGGACCGCATTTGCGAAACCGGAAGGCTAAGGCGCGGATCTTCTAACTACCTATCTTGGCGACCTTGGCCACCTCGGACCACTTGCGTTCTTCTTCGACGAGAAACTTGGCGGCTTCCTGGGGGCCGAGATTCTCGACCAGTGCCTGGGCTTTCTCGATGAGCGCGCCAACCTCCGCGTCTTTGAGAGCGTCGCCGATCGCTCCGGCGATCCGCTTCACCACTGCCGGCGGCGTTTTGGCGGGCGCGAAAAATCCGACCCAGATTTTGAGATTGAGTTCGGGGAATCCTTTCTCGACGGTGGTCGGTACGTTGGGAAAGTCCTTGAGCCGTCGATTGGATGCCACTGCGAGCGCGCGCATGGTACCCGCTTCGATGTGGCCGCGCGTCGTGCCCAGGGTCAAGAAAGCCACATTGACATGTCCGCCCAGGACCGCCGTGGCCGCCGCCGACTCGGAACCGAGCGGAACGTGGGTCATATCGATCTTGGTTTTGAGCTTGACCAGCTCGCCGATGAAGTGCGGCGTCGTTCCCGGGCCGGCGGAACCGTAAGTCAGCTGCCCCGGATTTTTCTTGGCCTCGGCGACGAGATCTTCCAGAGATTTCCACGGCGCATCGGCTTTCACCACGGTCGTGTTCGGGCTGCTGGTCGCCAGGACGAGGGGCACGAAATCCTTTAATGCGAATCCGGAATTTTTATTGACGATGGGGATCAGCACGATCGGCGGCGGCGTGACGAGAATCGTGTAGCCGTCCGGCGCGGAATCGCGCGCGGCTTGAATCCCCACCGCACCGCCGCCGCCGGCTTTGTTGACAACCACCACTTGCTGGCCGAGCAGGGCCGCTATTTTCGGCGCGAGGATGCGCGCGACGATGTCGGTAACCGCGCCGGGAGGAAAAGGATTGATAATCTGGATCGTTTTCGTCGGGTAGTCCTGCGCCGCGGCTGGCAGGATACCGCACAACATAAGGAGCACGGTCACTCCAAGCATACTTAGATCACAACGTAACTTTCGAACCTCTGGAAAACATTTCACGACCTCACCTCCAACGTTGAATCGCACTCTCTGCTAACAGAATCTCCTACGGAGTGTCAAACAAATCTCTCTTTTGCTTGACAGGATCGCCGATAATTTTTAGAAGGAAGCAGGGCGCAAGACTTCGGGAGATCGCGGTCGGACGAAGCGCAAGATTTGAGAGGTGTGGATATGGGAACTGTAGCCGGAGCACAGCAAATTCTTGCCGGGTTAAAGGACGCCGGAATCGATCTGGTATCGAGCGTTCCCGACATCAACATGTTGCAGCTCATTAATTTGCTCTACGAAGACAAACAAATTACCCACGTGCCGGTCGGACGGGAAGAAGAAGGCGTCGGTGTCTGCGCCGGCGCGCACCTTGGCGGTAAAAAACCGGCGCTGCTGATGCAAAACGGCGGTCTCTTGAACAGCTGTAACGGCCTCACCACAACCGCGCTCCAGTTCGGCATGCCGATCTTGCTCCTGATCTATTACGCCGGCGATATCGGCGACAACGCTTTCCATATGGTTGGCCTGGTGACCGAGCCCGTGCTGCAGGGCCTTGGAATCAAGTACATCGTCATGCGCGACCCGGCGAAAGTGAAACAGGATATCGCCGGCGCGGTAACGTTGGCCAACAGCTCGAAACGGCCGGTGGCCCTGCTGCTCACTCGGGCTGTCTTGTAGGGAGCTCACGATGAAACGTTTTGAATGTCTACAGGCGATCGCGCCGTTGATCAAAAACGAATTGTTCGTCACCACCGCGGGAGGCGCCACTGCGGAATGGAACGGAGTTCATCCGAGCGACGGTAACATTCAGGTCAAAACCCTGGGGCTATGCTCATCGATCGGTCTTGGCATGGCCCTGGCTCTACCCAGACGCAAAGTCTTCGTGTTCGACGGCGACGGCGCACTGTGGATGAATCTGGGCTCCCTCGCGACCATAGGACTGCACCAGCCGAAGAACTTGATTCACATTTGCTGGGACAACCAGCAGTATGAGTCTTCCGGTGGTGAACCCACGGCAGCCACGGCCGGGAATATCGATTTCGCCGGCGTCGCGCGCAACTCCGGAATCAAGAGTTCCCGCACGGCGACGACGGTCGAAGAGATCCAACAAGCCGTTAGCCACGCGTTAACTCAGGATGGCCCGCACTTTATTTGGGCGCGCATCGAAGCCGGCCGCGCCGAAGCTCCGCCCCTGCCCTACGACGAACTCGAGAATAAGTATCATTTCATCCGCTACGTCGAAGAAACCGAAGGCATCAATATCCTCCGCGTCCCGATGCCCGCGAGCTATCTCCTGAAATAACACAACCCGACGCGGCAGTCTTCGTTTTTAGCTTGCTCTCTGACTCACGCCTCAAGCCTTCTTTACGTTCGCCGTTGAACTACGCCACCCTTACGGGTAGATTCTGCCTCGGCCAAGCGAAGCGGGCAACGGCCGCGCCTGAGACAATTCTTGTTAGAGGACGGAGAGAAATGAACTACAAGCGAAATCCGAAATTAGCGCTGCTCGTTGTGTTGCTTTGCGGCTGGTCGGTTCCCGTCAGGGCGCAGACGACCAAAGTCGCCATCGGCTACAGCGGCATAAGCGCCGATCAGTTAGTCCTCTGGGTCGCCAAGGACACCGGCATCTTTGCAAAGAACAATCTCGACGCCCAGCCGATTTATTTTACCGGCGGAACCATGTCGGTTACGGCCATGGTTTCCGGCGACACACCGCTGATCCAGGCCTCCGGCCCGGGCATTGTGAGCGCCGGCCTGGCGGGAGCTGAACCTGTCTATGTTGTCGGCGGCATCACCACTTTGGATTACTGGCTCATGACCCAGCCGGAAATCAAGACTCCCGAACAACTCAAGGGCGGTACCATCGCCGTCGCTCGTTTCGGCGGCGCCGCTGATTTCGTCGCTCGCTATGCGCTCGCAAGGCTCGGACTCAATCCCGGCAAGGACGTGACCATTGTGCAGACAGGCAGCACGCCGGAACGCTTGGCGGCCATGGAAGCAAAGCGTGTCACCGGCAGCACGCTGGTTCCGCCTGCGACGTTCATCGCGCAACGGAAGGGTTTCCACCTCCTCGCCGACGTCGCTGCTCTAGGGTTGGCGTACCAGCATCAAGGCGGCGTCACCACGCGCAAATACCTGCGGGAAAATCCAGCCGTCGTGCGCAATTTCGTCAAATCCTATATCGAGGCGGTGCATCGCCTAAAAACCGACCGCGCCGTCGGAATGAAAATCGCTGCCAAATATCTGCGCTTGGAAGATCCTGAATTATTGAAGAAAACTTACGAAAGCTCCATCGACGAGAATAAACTGCCGATGCGGCAGTACCCGACAGTGGAAGGGATAAAAATCATCATCGATCAGATCGCCGCCAGCAACCCAAAAGCCAAGAACGTAAAACCGCAAGATTTTATCGATGCCCGCTTCGTCGAAGAATTCGACAAAAGCGGCTATATCGATAGTCTGTACAGTCGAAAAAAATGAATGAATGTCGCGCGGGCTCGCGTCCTGTGTTCATGACACGAGCACAATCGCGCGCCGAGTGGTTTTAGCGGGCTGCCAATCCGGATTATTCATGCTACGAGGAAATCTGACGACACTCCCTTGATCGAGGTGTGACCCTGGAGGAACGAAGGCACCGGCGCGAATGTTTCATTTT